>CACYHJ010000208.1 GCA_902774165.1 Oscillospiraceae bacterium | reverse complement strand
CACCGATTGCCGATTCCCGATTGCCGACGACCGTAAATTCTGATTTATCGCGCAGCGATAAATCAGAATTTATCCGCTTCTTTCTTAAACCGATACAGCATCGTCAGCGCCTCGATGGGGGTGAGAGTATTGAGATCGGTGCGTTTGAGCTCGTCGATGATCTCGGTCCCTGCGCCGGAAAGCATGGAGATCTGAGGCTCTTCCGGGATCTCGGGGGTCTGCTGAACGCGGAGCTCGGGCGCGGGTCTGCCCTCCGCCTCGATTTCCCCGAGGATCGCCTTTGCGCGGGAAACCACCTTCGGCGGGATCCCCGCCAGCTTCGTGAGCTCGATGCCGTAGCTCTCGTCCGCGCCGCCTGGTACGATCTTGCGCAGGAATATGATATCCTCGCCGCGTTTTTTCACGACGATGTTATAATTCTTCACACCCTCGATGGTGTTTTCAAGGGCGGTAAGCTCGTGATAATGGGTCGCGAACAGCGTCCGGGCGCCGATCTTCTTTTTATCCGTCACATATTCGAGCACCGCGCGGGCAATGCTCATGCCGTCGTAGGTAGAGGTGCCCCTGCCGATTTCATCAAGGATAATGAGACTGCGCTTTGTCGCGCCCCGCAGGATCGTCGAGACCTCGCTCATCTCCATCATAAAGGTGCTCTGCCCCATGGAAAGATCGTCCGCAGCGCCGATGCGGGTAAAGATTTTGTCCACGACGCCGATCTCCGCGCTCGAAGCGGGCACGAAGCAGCCCATCTGCGCGATCATCACGATCAGCGCGATCTGGCGCATATAGGTGGATTTTCCCGCCATATTGGGACCGGTAATGATCTGCGTGCGGTTCGCGCCGCAGTCCAGCAGAGTATCGTTGGGCACGAACGGCTCGCCGCCGAGGAATTTTTCCACCACCGGGTGTCTGCCGTTTTTAATGACGATCCGGTCGGAATCGTTGACCGTAGGACAAACGTATCCCTGCTGTACGGAAACCTCCGCAAACGAGGCGAACACGTCAAGCCGCGCCACGGCGGAGGCCGTCCGCTTGATGCGGCTCTGCTGAGCGGAAACCTTCGCCAGAACGTCGCTGAACAGCTCGAATTCCAGCTTCGTGATCCGCTCCTGCGCGCCGAGGACCTTCGCCTCAAGCGCTTTCAGTTCCTCGGTAATAAAACGCTCGCCGCCCACAAGGGTCTGTTTCCTGATGTAATAATCGGGCACCATTTCTTTAAAGGAATTGGAGACCTCGATATAATAGCCGAAGACTTTGTTATAGCCGACCTTCAGTTTTTTGATACCGGTTTTCGCCTGCTCCCGCTCCTCAATTTCCGCAAGGAACTGCTTGCCGCCGCTGACGATGGCGGTCAGCTCGTCCAGCTCCGCGTGATAGCCGGGGCGGATCATTCCGCCCTCCCGGACGGAAAACGCCGGCTCGTCGAGGATCGCGGCGTTGATCAGCGCGGAAATGTCGCGCAGCTCGTCCAGATCCTTATATACCGAACGCAGAAGCTTCGTGCGGACGTTCCCCAAAAGCCCCTTCAGCGCAGGGATGCAATCCGCCGCGGCGGCAAGGCTGCGCAGCTCCCGCGCGTTGGCGGTGCCGTAGACGATCCGGGTCAGGATCCGTTCAAAATCGTTGATACCGGAAAGCATATCGCGGATCGCTCCGCGCAGATCGCTGTCTGAGAAAAGCTCGCTGACGCAGTTCAGACGCTCATTGATGCGCACGGGGTCCGTCAGAGGATTTTCGGTATAGGACCGGATCAGCCGCCGCCCCATGGAGGTATTCGTGCGGTCAAGCACCCAGAGAAGCGATCCGCGTTTTTCACGGCGATGGACCGACTCCACGATCTCGAGATTCCGTCGGGCGGTCACGTCCAGTGCCATAAAACGGTCGTTGTCGTAGACGTTGAGATCCGAAATATTTTCAAGATCGTTCTTCTGATTATATTGCAGATACATCAGCACCGCGCCGAGAGCCCGCACCGCATCCGGGAGGTCGGACAATCCCAATTCCTCGATTTTTTGCCCGAACACTTTTTCCGTGATCAGGCGACCCGCCTCCTCGTCGAACAGACTGTTATCCGTTTTGGGCGGCAATGCGATCTCCCTGGCGGCGAAAAAGGCCCGCAGATCTTTATTGTACAGCGCTTCATCATTGAAAAGGACCTCGGAGGGAGAAAACCGCGCGATCTCGTTCTCGATTTTTTCCGTCACGTTTTTCCCGCTCTGGGCGGTCACGCTGACCTCGCCGGTGGAAATATCCGCAAAAGCAAGCCCCGCATTCTCTCCCTCAAGGAAGATTGCGCAGAGATAGTTGTTCTTTGCGTCGTCGAGCATACTGCTTTCGATCACCGTGCCGGGTGTCATGACCCGGATCACGTCGCGTTTGACGATCCCCTTCGCCTCAGCGGGATCCTCCAGCTGTTCGCAAACAGCAACCTTGTATCCCTTGGCGACAAGACGGGCAATATAGGTATCCGCCGCGTGGAACGGCACGCCGCACATGGGCGCGCGCTCCGCTTCCCCGCAGTCTCTGCCGGTCAGGGTCAGCTCCAGCTCCCGGGACGCGGTTTTCGCGTCGTCAAAGAACATCTCGTAAAAATCCCCGAGCCGGTAAAACAGCAGCGTGTCGGGATACTGCTCCTTGACTTTGAGATATTGCTCCATCATGGGGGTCATAATCATTACATCCTTCTGAAAATTTTAATTCGATGATTCAAATGGATAATGGACAATGGATAATTTTGCGAAACCGACGCTGCCGTCTGTTTTTTTAATTAAGATCCAAGCCGCGAAGCGGCTTCCGCAATTGTCCGTTGTTCATTTTTCATTGTCCATTCTGCGGCTGAACTGCTCTGCAGTTCAGCCGCAGCCGCCGCAGGTGGCGCAGGAGCCGGTGCAGCCCTGCTCGGGCACCTCGCAGGTTGCGGGGTCCTGACCGTTGACGCACATGGAAAGCAGCTGCATCACATACTGCATCATGCTGTCGATTTCCGCTTTCGCCTGCTGATAGGCGATCATGTTCTCATTCTGCATGACGACGGCGTACACATCGCGGAACCGTTTGTCGAATTTTTCTTTTTCGCTCTCGGGAAGCTCCTCTTTTTCCATCGCAGCGGCGTACTCGTTCTGGATCTCGCCGAGCTGATTGATCAGGCCGTTCAGTTCGTCGTCGGCCTCGTTGTTCTTCTTCGCCGCCATAAAGGCAAGATAACGCTCATCCTGCTGGATCAGGGCGCCGAGTTCTCTCGTTTTTTCAATGATATCCATTTTATTCTTCTCCTTTGCCGCGTCCGATGCCGGACGCTGTGTTTGATAATGATTTCATACCGGACTTCCGTTATTCCAAAAGCCCGAAGTAACGCCCCGCCCAATAGGGCTGCAGATAAATCACGGGGTTCTGCGCGTGCATCGAGTTATGCCCTTTTAACGACACTTTGTCGAACAGCCCGCTGTTTTCCGCCGCAACGATAAAACTGTCGCTTCCGGCGTCGCAGTGCAGCGGGTTGCCCGCGCCGCCGTAAACCGGCGCGATCTCCCGGGAAAGCGGCCGGGCAAGATGCGCGGGATTGCCGTATTTTTCCGGCGAATGATCCCATACAAGCCCCGGGATATGACTGTTGTATGCGGGATAATTCACAAAATCGAGGGGCATCTGCGCCAGCGTCCGCGCTCCGTCCGCGATTCCGCTGCCGTCGCCGGTGAACCGGGCGTATACGAATTCATACAGCGGCGTGCGCTCCACCCGTTCATATTCGCGGTGGTCCGCAAGCCCCATCAGAATGACGGCGCGCAGATCCGGATCGTCGGCATATTCCAGCAGCGGATAAATCGCGTTGAACGCAAGCTGGTCGTCGATATGGGAAATATGCGCGTCCCGGATCTTGTAATTCATCACGTTGAGAAGATAGTGATGATCCCGCGCAAGGGAGCGGAACGCCTGCAGATATTTTTCGTCGCCGGTGACGTGCCGGGCGGTGATCAGATACGAGAGGATCTCAAGGGAGTTGATCCCACGCTCGAAGACCCATTTGCCGTCCCCGTTGATGGATTCCGGCGCCCAGTTCCCCCAGGTCGTCGGCGTACCGTCCGCATCCGCAAGACGCCATTCGTGGGCCATGATATGGTCCACGATCTTTCGCACCGCGTCCGCGATTTTTTTCTTCTCTTCTCCGTCGGCGCAGAGGTCATAAAAAACAGAATAGGCGTACAGATGACCCGTGATCTCGTCGGAGGAGGTTTCTCCCCGCCATTCGACGGTCCGGCTTTCGTCGGTGTAATGCCACTCCTGCCGCTCGCCGGTGCCGAAATCCGGCTCGTGCGAATACCGGATCGCCCGGGCGGGAAACCCTTCGATGCCGGTGACGTCGAGAAGCTTCAGCAGCGCATCGACGGCTCTGCGGGCGCGGGCAAGCGCCTTTTCGTCCTTTGTGACCGCCCAGCGGAAGCACTGCGCGGCGGCGTAAAGACCGGTGTAAAGCCCGTCGTTATCCGTCGCCCGAAGTCTGCCGCTGTCAAGCTCCCCCGGTTTGCTCAGCGGGCGCGAGACGCACCAGCCGTCCTCCCGCAGGAAGTATTGTTCAATCTGATCGTCAAAATAATCCGCCTTTTGCTCCAGCGTTATTTTCCGCGGCGTGATCAGCGACGCGCCTTTCTCGGTCAGGGCAAGGATTTCCCCGGCGCGATTCACGGCGAGGCGCAGGACGCGCGGCGACGGCAGCCAGCGGCGATAGGTAAAATAGCGCAGGGCACCGTTTTTCAGCATCACAACGCCGGTATCGGCGGCAAAATACTTTGCGCCGTCTGCGCCGAACGCCATATCGTTGACCGCGCAGGCGGGAAGATTCGACGTGTTCTCCGGCGTTTTCCATTCGTTTTTGTTATCCCAGACGCAGACGCCTTTACCGGTGCCGATCCAGACAAACCCGAGCTCGTCAAGCTGCACGCAGCGCACGTCGTCGCTGACAAGGCCGCTCCATTCGCTTGTCATCTCCGCCCAGTGGCGGCGTTTTCCTTTTTTGACGAACAGCCCGTGCGCGCAGGCGCAGAAGACCTCCCCGTCCCGCACGGCGATCCGTCTCGCGTCGGGGGGCGCGTCGTTCGTGTTTTCTTTTTCACCGTTCCGGACGTGATAAAGATACCGCTCTGTCAGGACCCAGAACGTCCCGTCCGAGTCCTCCGCCGCGTCGACGACAGGTTCGTCAAACGGGACGTCGCGCATCATCTGTTCGTCCGAAT
>CACYHJ010000207.1 GCA_902774165.1 Oscillospiraceae bacterium | reverse complement strand
TTCTTCGGAATGATCATGGATGAGCATCCCGAGCGCGGTTTTACCGACTGGTCGGGTCTCGGCGCTTACGGCTATGCCTATATCGCCGACGAGTATCCCGATGCGCTCACGCAGGCGACCGCGGACGCGGAAGCGGAATTCAGCACATACGAAAACGCGGACTGGTACTATGACAGCAGCTTTTCCGGCTGGTCCTGGCTGAAGGCGGAAGCCGACGGTTCCCAGATCTATGGCATTCCCGAGGAATTCAAAGAATGCTTTACGGAATACGGGATCGAGTGGCAGCCGGTCGCTGCCGATATCGCATCGGTTTCCGGCGAAGGCGGCTTCTATCTCAACAAAAAAGGTTTTGAAGCCTCTCTCAGCGATGAAGAGCGTGCAAACATCGCCGATAACATGGAAATGATCTATAACATGTCTCTCGGAAGGCTTCCGACAGATATGTGGAACGGCGAAGAGTACGTCCGTGTCGAGACCGAGGAAGATCTGCGCGCTTTCGTTGACGACATGGTCGCCCGTCAGATCGCCCGTCAGGAAGCGATGAAGGCGGAATATTACGACACATTCCTTGACGGCGCCGTCGTGCTTGTCAACCCCGATGAAAACAGCCTGTTCCAGATCTCGGTTACACAAGAATATACGGATTACGGCGGAAGCACGACCCTTACCACGTTCTATCCGTTCCGCGACTCGGAACAAATGACAGCGGAAAAGCTCTGGGGCTGCATCAGCTCATATGCATGGACGTGGGTCGATGAAGAGACCGCATACGTTACGGTCACCACCGGACTCGGCGAAGACGCCGAGATCATCAATGCGGAAGTTTCCGCGGAAGAGACGACCGCACCGCAGGTCGGCGCCGCAGGCGAAAAGCTTGCCACCGCGACCGTGACGATCGACGGTACGGTCCTGACCGCGGAAAAGACCTTTGAAATCCCCGCCCTCGAGCCCGATACGCCCGACGAGCCGGACGTTCCCGACGCGCCCGACGAGCCCGCGGCGCAGGGCGGCAAGGTCCACGGCGAAGGCTGCTTCTGCTATGACTATACCGGCAGCAGTGTGTTTGTCAACATTGTCCGCTTCTTCTGCGCGATCTACAATTTCATCCTGAGCATGCGCACGGCGCTCGGCGTGTGATCTGATCTCAAAATGATAATCACCGGTGAGATATTTCCCATCGGTGATTATTTATGTCTGCCGAGAGAGAAAAATGATACGATATGGATAAATGGAAATTTTACACTTCGAATGAAATCAAGCCAGCCGGATGGCTTCGCAGACAGCTTGAGATCCAGGCTGAAGGCCTGAGCGGGAACCTCCACAGGGTCTGGCCGGATATCCGCGACAGCAAGTGGATCGGCGGCGGCCGGGAGGGCTGGGAACGCGTCCCCTACTGGCTTGACGGATTCATCCCGCTTGCCTGTCTTCTTGAAGATGAGGAGATGATCTCGACCGCAAAACGGTACGTCGACGCGATCCTTGCGATGCAGGAGGACGACGGATGGATCTGCCCGTGCAGCAAAAGCAAGAGAAAGTTCTACGATACATGGGCGGTTCAGCTGATCACGAAAACGCTGAAGGTCTATTACGACTGCTCGGGGGACGAGCGGATCCCGGACGTTCTTTCCCGGATTCTGAAAAACTATTACGAGCTTCTGCGCGACGGCGAAATCAGGCTGTTCGGCTGGGCAAAATACCGATGGTTTGAAACGTTCCTCGCGCTGAATTTTCTGGATGAACGCTTCGGGGAAGACTGGATCCGGGATCTTGCGCAGATCCTGAAGGACCGGGGATTCGATTACGGTTCCGCCGTGGGTTCCTGGGAAAAGCCCCGACGCCTCTGGCGGCGGAAAACCCACATCGTCAACCTTGCGATGATGCTCAAAAGCGAAGCGGTCTCACACGATCTCCTCGGGGAGGGCTACGCCGACGAAGCGGAACGGTTCCGCCGCATCCTTGACAGATACAACGGAACCGCGTTTGAGGGCTTCACCGGGGACGAGGTCCTTGCCGGGCTCGACCCGACCAGAGGCACGGAGCTGTGCGCCGTGGTCGAGCAGATGTTCTCCTACGAGCTTCTGTTTGCCCACACGGGGGAAAACCGTTGGGCGGAAAAGCTGGAAGCGCTTGCGTTCAACGCGCTTCCGGCGACGCTCGACGAAGATATGCGCACCCATCAGTACGTCCAGATGGTCAACCAGATCGCCTGCCAAAAAACGACGCCCTTCACGCCCTTCGGCACCAACGGGCCGGAAGCGCACCTTTTCGGTCTGGAACCGAATTTCGGCTGCTGCACGGCGAATTTCAATCAGGGCTGGCCGAAGCTGGCGCTGGCCGCGTTTCTGCACGACGGGAACACGATCATCAGCTCGGTCATGCTGCCCTGCGTGCTGAAGGATCAGGGCGTTACGATAAGGCTTGAAACAGAGTATCCATTCAGAAACCGTGCACGCTATCTCATAAATACCGATCGGGCTTTTTCGTTTATGGTCCGTATCCCTTCCTTTGCCAAGAATGTGGTCGTAAACGGAACCGAAATGAAAAACGAAGATCTGCGGTTTGAGATCAGACCCGGCCGCACAGAAATCTCGGTCGGTTTCGATACCGTTCCCGTTCTGCTTCCCCGCCCGAACGGCCTGTTCGCGCTCCGGGTCGGTTCTCTTCTGTTTTCGGTCCCGGTCGGATACGATAAGATACCGCATGAGTATACAAAAAGAGGCGTCGAACGGAAATACCCTTATTGCGATTATCAGCTCGTCCCGAAATCAGATTGGAACTACGCCTTTGCTGACACAGATTTTACGGTTTCATACGCTGATATTTCGGACCACCCGTTCTCTCAGTCTCATCCGCCCGTAACGGTCAGAGCAGAAATGCAAAAAATCGACTGGGGATTGAAATTCCCCTTTCGGACAGTCTGTCGGAAAACGCCGAAGTCGCAAACACCGGTTTCGCCGGCGGAAGAGATCGCTCTGATCCCTTACGGCTGCGCAAAACTGCGCATGACAGAAATGCCGAAAATATAGTTTTCGCCGATACCATCGCTTTTATTCTCCGGAACTGCGGATTTTCATCCGTTCCGCAAAAAAAGAAGCCCGCGAATCCTCTGTTTCCGTAGGTTCGCGGGCTTTTGATTATTTTTTATCAATACGATATCAGTTAATCGAAAAGTCGAATCCGGAGCGTCCGTCCGCCAAGCCCGGTTTCCCGGTGGGAACGGCGCACATCCGGCATTGCGTCAATATACGCCGATAAACGAGAGGACCGGGCAGACGCGGGAATCGAGGATCCGCACCCGGACCGCGTCGGTCTCCACGGACTCGAACTTCACGATCTTCTGATAGCCGACCGTCGTTCCCCGTGCGACATTCTTCCAGGTCCCGTCCGCCAGACGCACGTCCACCGCGAAGCTTTCCACCCGCTGGCTCAGGGGGATATGTTCTTTGATCGCCACATGCGACACGTTTGCGGGAGCAGACAGACCGACCGTGACGACCGCTGTGGTGTCGCCGTCTTCGGTCTTATAATACGCGTCGTAGGTATCCGTCGCCAGCGCCTGCGCAGGATGTTCCCCGTCGTCGGAATCGGCGGTGAATACCGCGTTTTCCGCAAGGTTCCGGCTGAAGGTCTCCTGCAGGTAAGCGCCCAGCTCCCGCAGGTTTTTCTCGTCGGGAGCGGCGATCAGGCCGCGTCTGTCGGGCGGGATGTTCAACAGCAGCGAAGAATTGCCGCCCACCGTCCGGTACCAGAGGTCCGTCAGATCCTGCGTAGAGCGGACGTTCTTGTCCTCCGACGCGTGGTAGAACCAGCCGGGTCGGATCGACGTGTCCGTCTCGGAGGGATACCAATGCAGTCCCCTTGCGCCCTTCAGGAATTCTCTGCTGCCGAGATCGCGCTGCGTCCCGTCGGTCGTTTTCTGCCGGAACGCCGTGCTGTCCTCCTGCTGGCTGTTTGCGGCGATCTCCTCCGGGGAGAAGAACGACGTCGGCAGCACGCTCCACTCGTTCTCTCTTGTCTGACCGGCCTCGTTGCCGCACCAGCGAACGTCGGGTCCGCTGACGGCGATGCAGGCGTTCGGCTGATACCGGCGCACAACGGAGTAATACCGATCCCAGTCGTAGCTCTGCACCTTCCCGTTCGGGCCCTCGCCGCAGGCGCCGTCGAACCACACGGAGAAGATCTCGCCGTAACCGGTAAGCAGCTCGGTGAGCTGATTGCAGTAATAGTCGTCATACGCCTTTCCCTGCCCGTAGGTGGGCTCATGCCTGTCCCACGGGGAGAGATATACGCCGAATTTCAGGCCTCTTGCGCGGCAGGCGTCCGCCACCTCGCGCACCACGTCCCCGTTCCCGTTCCGGAAGGGGCTGTTTTTTACGCTGTGCTCGGTATACTGCGACGGCCACAGGCAGAAGCCGTCGTGATGCTTGGCGGTCAGGATCACGCCCTTCATCCCCGCGTCGGCGACGACGTCAATCCACTGCGCCGCGTCAAGCTGCGTGGGATTGAAGACGGAAGGCGACTCCGTGCCGTCGCCCCATTCCCGGTCGGTAAAGGTGTTGACGCCGAAGTGGAAAAAGGCGTAGAATTCGGTCCGCGCGTGCAGCAGCTGCCGCTCCGCCGGCACACAGGTCACCAACGTTTTGTCAAATTCGTATCCGGTCATTTTATCCTCGGCAAAGGCCTCTTTCGGGGCGATTTCGCCCCTTGCCTTTATGATTGCGCCGAACAGCGACGCTTCGTTGTCCGCCGGCACGTCGCAGTCGTAATGCCAGATCATCACGCCGCCGAGCTTCTTTCTGATGGCGAATCTTGTCTTTGCGTAAATCAGGTCGGGCGTGTTGAACGACGCGGTCACGCCGTTCTCCTCGTCCTCCATCAGGCCGATCTTATCGATCCGGTCGTAACAGTCTTTATAGTTATACCAGATGGCCTCCTCCGTCGTGGGCCGGGCGTAGAAGGGCAGGCCGAGGTCGATCTGGCCGGGCCGGTAGCCGAGCCGGAGCATATCCCTCGTCACGTCCCTTGCGACCCGGTAGGAGGAATGGGCGTGGGTGGTCGTATCCCAGAGGTCGTAGCACATCAGCTCCACGCGGTCGATCGAGCGGATCGCGTCCTTCGGCAGCGCGGCGCACCAGGAGGACAGCGCGCAGCCGAGCATATAGCGGTCGCCGAGGATCTCCTTCAGCTTTACGAGAAACGCGCCGAATTCCTGCTTTCTCTGATCGGTGATC
>CACYHJ010000206.1 GCA_902774165.1 Oscillospiraceae bacterium | reverse complement strand
TGTATTCGTAATTCGTGATTCGTGATTCGTGATTCGTGATTCGTATGCGCCTGCGGCGCGAGTGCTGTATTCGTGATTCGTGATTCGTGATTCGTATGCGCCTGCGGCGCGAGTGCAGAGAGGGAGAAGGGAGAAGAGTATTGGATCTTATCTCTCAAGCACCCAACACCCGGCACCCAACACCCGGCACCCAACACCCGGCACCCAGCACCCGGCACCCGGCACCCAACACCCAACACCCGGCAGCGAAGCGCCGTGCGCGCTCACTGCCCGAGCAGTTCGAGGCGGCTTTGCATCAGTTTTTCCGCAAATATCTTACTGTCAAAGGCTTCGACGGCGAACCTGCGCCCCCGCGCGCCCATGGCCTCGGCCTCGGCAGGGTCCTTCAGCAGCGTTTCGACCGCCGAGCGGATCGCCTCCGCGTCCTTCACCGGGATCACAAGCCCCGTTTCGCCCTCTTTCATCGCGTCCGTCGGGCCGGGGATATCGGAGACGATCACGGGCAGGCCCATGGCTTCCGCCTCCGCCACCGACATGCCGAAGCCCTCCCGGTAGCTGGGGAGGAGAAAGAGGTCCGCCGCGGCGAGATACCGCTCCACGTCGGGCACGCGGCCGGTTTTGACGATCCGGTCCTCCGATTCAAAATATCCGAGATCTTCGATGGTATCTTCCTTTTCGATGGGCCCCACGAACAGCAGCTTCAGCTCCGGGTGGTCCGCGGACAGCGCCCGGAACGCGGCAAACAGCTCGTTGCAGCCCTTGTCCCTGCCGAGCCTGCCGACGAAGCAGAGGACCTTTTCGTCCTCACCGATGCCGTACTGCTCCCGGATCTCCCGCCGCCACTGCGGTTTCTTTTCGATATCGAATTTTTCGAGGTTGACGCCCTTCGCGCTGCCGTTCCAGATCACGGAGCTCTTTTTCTCATCGTAAAACCCGAGCTTCCGGCAGAAATTCAGGTTGCCGAAGGAGTCGGGCTGCACGTGGGTGGAAAGGCGGCAGGTGATTTTTTCAAGCGTTTTGAACACCGCGCGTTTCGCGCCGGTACAGGAGACGAAAACCATGCCCCACTGGCAGTAGAGCCGCACGGGGACCCGGGCGAGGAATCCCGCGACGGCGCTGTAAAAGGACGCGTTGGGCGTGGAATACTGCAGCAGGTCCGGCCGTTCTTTCCGGAAGATCCGGTACAGCGCAGGGATCGAGCGCAGCGTCCCGACGGGATCCGCGCCACGGGGCATGCCCACGGAAAACGCGCGGACGAAGGGGAACTCCTTTTCGAGCGCCGCTTTGTATTCCGGCGTCATATTTGACACGACGCAGATCTCAAAGCCCTCTCTGTGATAATAAGGCAGAAAGGGCTTGATCCAGTTGTCGATGGAGCTTGACATGGTGGTGACGATGCAGATTTTTTTCATTTCACGCCTCCGCAAAAAGGTTTTTTCGGATGATCCCGAACAGCCGCGCCCCGTTTCCCTCGCCGACGAAGCTGTTGTGGGGGGAGAGATAGACGTTTTTCAGCGTGTAAAGCGGGCTGTCCGGCGGCAGCGGTTCGGTTTCGAACACGTCGAGCGCCGCGCCGAGAAAACGCCCCCGGCGCAGCTCGTCGGTCAGCGCAGCCTCGTCGATCAGCCTGCCGCGGGCGATGTTGACGATGGCGGCGGTATCCTTGCACAGCGACAGCTTTTCTTTGTCGAAAAACCGCTCGGTTTCCCCTGTCAGCGGCATGGAGATCACAAGAATATCCGCCTTCCGCAGCGCCCGCGCCGCGTCCCGGGCGGGAATGTATTCATCCGCGTAAGGGGAGACGATCTCCCTGCGGTCCACCGCCGTCACGCGGCAGCCGAAGGCCTTCAGACGCTTCGCGGTTTCTTCCCCCGCGTTGCCGAAGCCGAAAATCGCGGCGTTTTTGCCGTACAGCTCGCCGACGCTCCGGTTTTTGACCCATTCGCCCCGGTGCTCCTGCAGGAAACGCGCGTTTTTATAGATGCTGAGCAGGCTGAACACCGCCCATTCCGCCATCGGGACGCTGTACGCGTTCCCCGCGGTATAGACGGTGATTCCCCGTTTGCCGATCTCTTCCTCCGGCAGACGGTCGCGCCCGGCGCTGGTGAGCTGGATCGTCCGCAGGGACGAAAACGAGCGGATATCATTATATAAAAAGAGCGCGTTGCAGATAACCGCGTTATATTTTTCCGGGTTCGCGGTCTTTTCGCGCTCGTCCGCCTGCAGGTCGACGCGGAAGCCGTGCGCCTCAAATTCGGCGAGCTGCGCCGCCGTCGCCGGAAACGCCCCGGTGATCAGAAGGTTCATTGCATTCCCTCCGCGATGGTTTTTACGATCTGTGCGGTTTTCTGCCGGTTTTCCTCGAAAAACGCCGCCCCCTGACGGCTGAGAAATTCCTCATAGCCGCGCATTTTTGCGACGCCGTCGGTAAAGATGCGGCGCACCTCGTCAAGATCCGAATGGTTTTCGACGTCGCAGAAGCTGCGGGACAGAATCACCCGGGAGGAGCCGAGCCGGTAATGCTCCGCAAGAATATGTTCCGCCGGCAGCATCCCCTGCCCGAGGGACGCGACGCCGCCGAAGCCCCAGGAAACGCCGCTGCCGCGGCACTTCTCCCGGATCTGTTCGACGGTGCCGTCGCACAGCAGCTCAAACATGAATTTCTTTTTCATCTCAAGGTGCAGGTCGTTCAGCCCGACGTGGATGCTGCCCACGCCGGGAAGCCTGAGAATCCGGTCAAGACAGGCGACGGCCTCTGTCGTCTCCACCAGCAGACGGGCCTCGGCCCGGCCGCGGCACAGACTGAGAAAGGTCCGGACCTCGTCCTCGGTTTTGAAGTAGGGGAGCATGACCACGTCCGCCCCGGCGGCGATCACCGCGTCGATCTCCCGCGCGGAGCCCTCCCACAGGGGGTTGACGCGCACCAGCAGCCGCGCCTTTTTCAGCACGGCGCGGATGGCGGCGGCGTTTTCGACCGTATGGTCGGATTTGACCGTGTTGAGCCCGTGCTGCCGCTGTTCCTTGCCCCGTTTCTCCAGGTCGACGAAAATCTCGTCCACACCCGCGTCCTCGGCGATCTCCGCCACCGCCGGATCGCCGGTAATATACATATACTCAAGCATCCTGCGTTATCCTCTGAGGCGCGACGGTTTCGCCCTCGTTTTCGTTATCTCCCGCGGAAAGAACCTCACGGACGGTGCGCGCGAGAATTTTCAGATCGAACCGCAGGGAAAGATGCTCGGCGTATTCGACGTCGTACTTCAGCCGCTCGTCCCACATGGCGGTTTTTCTTCCGTTGACCTGCGCCCAGCCGGTGACGCCCGGCCGCACGGTGAACCGCTTTTTCTGTTCCTGCGAGTACTCCTCATACGGCCAGGGATGATAGGTCAGCACCGGCCGGGGGCCGATAAAGCTCATGTCGCCTTTGAGGATGTTGACCAGCTGCGGCAGCTCGTCGACGCTGGTTCTGCGCAGGATCGCGCCCACGCGGGTCACCCGCGGGTCCCCGCGCATGGAATATACGCCGCTGCCGGTGTGCTCCGCGCCCACGCGCATGGAGCGGAATTTATACATGGTAAAGGGCTTGCCGTCCAGCCCGAGCCGGGTCTGTCGGAAGATCGCCGGGCCGGGGGAGTCCAGCCGCACCAGCGCCGCCGTCGCGGCAAGCGGCACCGCGCCCGCCGCAAGAAGCGCGGCGGACCCGGCAATGTCGATGATTCGTTTGACGGTTTTGTAGGTCATGGAGGATCCTTTCCGACTCCTGATTTGCGGGACGCAAATCAGGAGTTCAGTGAGATGTGAAAATGAGAGATGTGAGATGTTGCTGCTTTTTTCATTTTACATTTCACATTTTACATGTCACATTTCACATTTCACTTTTCACATTTCACTTTTCACTTTTCACTTTTCACATTTCACTTTTCACATAAATACTGATCAGCGAGCCGCGCAGCGGCTCGACAAATCAGTATTTATAAGTCGTCACAATCTCCCGCACGATCTGCTTGATCTTCGGGTCGTTGCGCTCGCAGGCTTCATACAGGGCGTCCAGCTTTGCGGGAAACGCGTCCTTGTCGATATCGCTGAGCTTGCCGATGAAAATCAGGTTGTTCGGGGTCTTCTTGAGCCCCTCCTCGCTCATCAGCAGCTCCTCGTACAACTTTTCGCCGGGCCTGAGGCCGGTATACACGATTTTGATATCCCGGTCCGGCTCATACCCGGAGAGCTTGATCATCTTCCGCGCCAGGTCGTCAATGCGCACGGGCTTGCCCATATCCAGCACGAAAATCTCGCCGCCCTTCGCCCAGGCGCCGGCCTGCAGCACCAGGGAGACCGCCTCGGGGATCGTCATGAAATAGCGGATGATATCCTTGTGGGTGACCGTGACCGGGCCGCCCGCCTCGATCTGTTTGCGGAACAGCGGGATCACGCTGCCGTTGCTGCCCAGCACGTTGCCGAACCGCACGGCGACGAATTTCGTCTTTGAGATCATGGAAAAATACTCGATCATCATTTCGCACAGCCGCTTTGACGCGCCCATGATGTTGGTGGGGTTGACCGCCTTGTCCGTGGAGATGAACACGAATACCTCCGCGCCGAACCGGTCAGCGGCGGCGGCCACGTTTTTCGTGCCGAAGACGTTGTTCTTGATCGCCTCGTTGGGGGAGTCCTCCATCAGCGGCACGTGCTTGTGTGCCGCGGCGTGATAGACCACCTGCGGGCGGTACTGCGCGAAGAGCATATCGACACGCTCTTTATCGCGGACGGAGCCGATCAGCACCTCCAGCGAAAGCTCCGGCAGCTCCGACAAAAGCTCCTGCTGCAGGGCGTAGGCGTTGTTTTCGTAGATGTCAAAAATGATCAGCCGTTCCGGCTTGTGCCGCGCGATCTGGCGGCACAGCTCGCTGCCGATGGAGCCGCCGCCCCCGGTGACCAGCACGGTTTTTCCGCTGACGTAGCCGATGATCTCGTCCACGTTGACGTTGACGCTGTCTCTGCCCAGCAGGTCGTCGATCTTCACGTCCCGCAGCTGGCTGACGCTCACGTCGCCCCCCGCCAGCTGATACAGCGCGGGAACCGTGCGCAGCCGGCAGTTGACGTCCCCGCAGGCGTCGATCACCGCCCGGCGCTCGTGCGCCGTCGCGCTGGGCAGGGCGATGATGATTTCCTCCACATTGTAGGCCCGCGCCGCTTCCCTGATCATATCTTTCCCGCCGACAATGGGAATATTATTGATGGAGTGGCCGATTTTATGCTTGTC
>CACYHJ010000205.1 GCA_902774165.1 Oscillospiraceae bacterium | reverse complement strand
CTTCCGCCCGGAACGCTGCATCTGCTGAAAAAACGGAAAGAAACGGCGCTGACGGAGTGGATCTTCCCGAATCCGGTTTATCCGGAGATCCCGGTGTCGCCGAACGCGGCGCTTCACCGGCTCAAAGAAATTCTGAAAAGCGCGAATCTGCCCGATATCCGGTTCCACGACCTGCGCCACACTTTCGCGACGCACGCGCTTTCCTGCGGGGTAGACGCGAAAACGCTGTCGGGCATTCTCGGACACACCAACGCCAGCTTCACGCTGGATACCTACACTCACGTCACGGGCGATATGCAGAAAAACGCCGCGGCGATCGTGGGAGAGTTCATGGACGAGCTGATCGGCTCGGGAGGTTAAACCGTGGCAAAGAAACGGAAAGCGGGCGACGGAACGCTCCGTCTGCGCAAGGACGGCCGCTGGGAAGGGCGAGTCGTCGTCGGTTACGGTGAGGACGGCAGACCGGTCACAAAGAACGTGACCGCGAAATCAAAGACGGAATGTCAGAAAAAACTCGAGGACCTGAAGACGGAATGCGGTATCGTCACCGGAAAAGCGTCGCCGGGCATGCCGTTCGGCGAATGGATCGACCTGTGGTTCCGGACGTGGTCCGCGCCGACGCTGCGCGTCACGACGCAGAGCAGCTACAGACAGCGGATCTACAATCACATCATTCCGGCGATCGGCGCGATCCCGCTGAATAAACTGAAGAAAAGCGACCTGCAGATATTCTATGCGGATCTGAAGAAAAACGGACGGCTCATCCGCACGGAGAACTACGGCCCGGGGCTTTCCGACCGGATGGTCCGTTCGTGCCACGCCACCTGCAGGTCGGCGCTGCAGAAAGCGGTAGAGGAAGGACTGATCGGCTCGAATCCCGCGATCGGCTGCAGGCTGCCGCCGAAAAAGACCGCCGAGATGAAAGTGCTCACGCACGAGGAGATGCGGCGGTTCCTGATCCAGGCAAAGGAAGATAATTTCTATGCGATTGCCGTCACGGAGCTCGCCACGGGGATGCGCAGGGGCGAGCTCTGCGCCCTGCGCTGGGAGGACCTGAATTTCCGCACGGGAGAGCTTCACGTCTGCCGTCAGGCGATTTATATCGACGGGAAAACTCAGATCTCGGCGCCGAAAACGAAATCGGGTGACCGGATGCTGATCCTGCCGCCGGCGGTGCTGAACGTGCTGCGGGAGCAGAAAGAGAACACGGATTCGGAATGGATCTTCCCCTCGCCGGTCAGCGAGGGGATGCCGTGCAATCCGCAGAGCATTTACGGTAAAATGAAAAAAGTGCTCAAAAGAGCACAGTGCAAAAACGTGCGGTTCCACGATCTGCGGCACACGTTCGCGACCACGGCGCTGGAGCACGGGATGGATATCAAAACGCTCTCCATGATCATCGGGCACGTCTCGTCCGCGACGACGGTCGATATCTACAGCCATATCACGACCGGCATGCAGCGCGCCGCGGCGGAGAAGATCGGGCGGAGTTTCGGCGGTTCTGAGGCGTTCCGGGAGGAAGAAAAGCCGGCGGAGGAAATTCCCGGGGAACAGCAGAAAACGGCTGAAACAGCCCCGTTTCAGCCGTATAAAGGCAAGATCCGCAAGTCCGGCACCGGCGGGATCAACGAGATCAACGACCACTTGTTTGAAGGGAGATACACGCCGACCAACGCATACGGAAAACGCGAATCGCACAACGTCTACGCAAAGACAAGGGAGGAATGCGAGACCCTGCTCGCAAAAATGATCGAGGAAGTCAAGGCGAAGATCAGGGAAGACAAAGCCCGGCTGAAAGCCGAAGCGGACGGAGCAGAATCTGCGCCGCAATAAACAAAGAATACCGGTACCTGCAGCAAAACGGCAGCAGGTACCGGCGTTTTTTTCAAAAACGGGAATACACTGAATACCCTGATTATTGTAATATCCGTTGATTTGACAGCAAACGAATATCACCGACAGACAGCAGGGCTTTGACTCCGCTGCTTCTTATAAATTCGATAATTTGCAAGAAAAAAGTCTTGATTATTTTCCTGCTTTGTGACATACTATTATCGTCAAACAGTTTGCTGAATCTGTAAGAAGAAAGTGATAGCGCAATGACAAAAAATGAAATCGCCAAAAAAGTCATAAACGAATCCGGTGGAATAGCAGAAACCTCCGAGTTTCTTACTGCCGGACTTTATAGATCCGACATAGGGAAACTCGTGACCGACGGAGTGCTTGAGCGCATTCGCCACGGGTTTTATCAGCTTGCAGGTAATAATGATATTTCAGAGGCGGAGTATCTATCCCGTCTTATCCCGGAGGGAATTGTCTGTGTTGAATCTGCGCTTTTCTATTACGGTTATACCGATTTCGCACCCCGCGAATGGTCCGTTGCCGTTCCCCGTGCCGTTTCTCAGGCGAAACTGAAAGTTGCAGTTATTCCGTTCAGAGTGTATTATATCCAGCCGGACGTTTTTGAACTCGGTAAAACGAAAGCAGATTTTGACGGAACGACGCTCCCCATATATGACAAAGAACGCACGATTTGCGATTGTTTCAAATATCGAACAAAACTTGATAACGAGCTATTTGCAAAAGCGGTAAACAATTATGCGAACGACAAAGAAAAGAACCTTGCCAATCTCAGCAAGTATGCCAGGCAACTTCGAGTATATAAAAAAGTAACCGATATTATGGAGGTCTTGCTCAATGGCTGACAAAGGTGCATCTGTTCTTGCAAAGCTTAGGAACAAAGCGAAAGAAACCGGAAGAAGCAACCAACTGTGTTTGCAGCTTTTCTGCCAAGAGGAGTTTCTTCGTCGCCTTGAAATATCAGAATATGCTGACAATTTTGTGCTCAAAGGCGGATTGTTTCTCTATGCACTCACCGAATTTGACAGCCGTGTAACGGTTGATGTGGACTTTATGCTCCGCAAGCTCCCTAACACACCTGAAAAGTTGCGAGCGGTCCTCGATGAGATCGTCAGTGCGGACACCACAAACGATTTTATCACATTTGAGATCAAGGACGTTTCGCCGATCTCTGTCAACAAACAGTATCCCGGTATTCACGCCGACATTATTGCGCGAATCAAGAATACACGCACCCCATTCGGGATCGATTTTGGCATCGGTGATATTATTGTGCCCGGGGCGAAAAAGCGGAAACTTCCGACTCAGCTTAATGACTTTCCGGCACCGATTGTAAACACATATTCTATCGAAACAACTGTCGCCGAAAAGCTCGATGCCATTCTCGGGCTTATGGAGTTTTCCAGCCGCATGAAGGATTACTACGATATATATTACCTTGCAAACAAGTTCGATTTCGATGGAAAAACGCTTACAAAGGCAATGAAAAAGACATTTGTCAATCGCAACCGCTCTTTCACAGTTGAACAATTTGACCAGATGCTCTCTTTCTCCTCTGATGCTGCTATGCAGAAAAAATGGGCGGCGTTCTGTAAAAAGATAAATACAGAAAGCAGTTTCAATATTGTTCTCGAAACAATTCGGACATTCCTTCTGCCATCTTATCAATCGGCAGTACAAGGTACAGAATTTACCAAAACCTGGGCAACTCGCAAACAGGAATGGCTTTGAAGTACAGATTATTGAACGTTCATGCTGGTCTGCCATAAAACAAACCGCAGCGACTGCCGGAAAACGGTCCTGTCGCTGCGGTTTTTAGTCGAAGTGGCAGACTAACTTCTAACCTTGATTTTTAAATCATCTTCAAAGAAGTCAAGGCGAAGATCAGGGAAGACAAAGCCCGGCTGAAAGACGCGGCAGGACACGCAGAAAATGAGACGGAATAATCAAAGAATACGGGATATCGTAAAATAAGGATACTTTGAATTGAGACATTTTTAACTTATCATCATGATTGATTATTTGCCGGTCCTATGCTATATTATTATCGTCAATCAGTTTTTTCATTTCTGTAAGAAGAATTTGATAACGCGAAGACCAAAGCCGAAATTGCAAAAAGTGATAAATGACTCCGGCGGTATTGCAAAAACCTCTGAGTTTCTTGCTGCAGGTCTTTATAGATCTGACATAGGAAAGCTCGTGCCTGACGATATACTCGAGCGCATTTGTCCTGGGTTTTATCAGCTTACCGGGAACCTTGATATTGTGTGAGATTTTGTTAAGAGATTGCGATAATATAAAAACGGTGATACTATGACGGCAGCTTTGATTTTTTCATTTGAGGAGTTCGCCCTTCATGACGGGCCGGGCATGCGTGTCACGGTCTTTCTGAAGGGCTGCCCGCTGCGCTGCGAATGGTGCCACAACCCGGAGGGACAAAGATTTGAAAACGAGATCATAAAATCGCAGGCGGGATGCGAGAACTGCGGCGCCTGCCTGAAAGCTGGAGGCGGGCGCCTCAACGAAAAAAGCGTGCGCGCATGCCCGAACCGGCTGCTTCGTATGAGCGGGGAATCGTATACGCCTGAACATCTTTTGGAAAGACTGCGGGGAGTGCTGCCGATCCTGAACGACGCGGGCGGCGGAGTAACCTTTTCCGGCGGGGAACCGCTGGCGCATCCGGATTTTCTGTATGAATGCCTGGCACTTCTGGAAGGCCGAACGCACCGCGCCGTTCAGACGAGCGGCTATTGCGAGGAGGAACCATTCCGGCACGTGCTCGATCAGACCGATTTTTTCCTTTATGATCTGAAGCTTCTGGATCCCGCGCTGCACAAACGGTATACCGGCGCGGACAACACGCCGATCCTGCGCAACTTCCGGATTCTTTGCGACAGCGGAAAACCGTTTATCACACGCATTCCGCTGATCCCGGGCGTAACGGATACCGAGCAAAATCTCACCGATATCGCGCGATTTTTATGTGATAACGGGGTAAAAAACGCGGAACTGCTGCCCTATAACAGGCTGGCGGGAAGCAAATATGCTTCCGTAGGCAGGCGCTACGCACCCGGCTTTGACGAAACCGTTATATCGCAAGCGAGAACCGATATTTTCAGAAGCTTCGGCGTTGAACCGAAGGTCCTATGGGGGGATCACGTTGACTGAACACACAAAACAGTTTCTGGCATATTTAAAAAATGCGGAATACCGCCGGGAGCGGACGCCCGGTACGATCGACGTGTCCGAAGAGGCGCGGGGCAAATCCGCTGTTTTTCAGGACGCGCTGCGCTTTCGCGTCATGCTGGAAAACGAAACGCCGAAGATCTTCCCCTTCGATAATTTCGGTTTCAGACGCAGCCGCGAGGATTTTGCCTATTATACGGACGAAAACGGCAGCTGGGGATGGACGGTCTGCGTGCCGAGCTGCTTTCCAAAAGCGAAACGGACGACGGCAGTCACGCTGATTTTTACGCTGCTGCGCTTCAGACGGTAGACGCCGCACTGGACTACGCGGACCGCTACTGCGAATTTGCCAAAACAAACGCGCCGAAAACGCTTTACCGGGCGCTTTGCCGCGTTCCGCACGAACCGCCCGAAAGCTTTTACGAGGCCTGTGTGTTTCTGCAATTCATCATTTTTACGCTGCGCTGCAACCGCAACACGCATCTCGGCCTTGGCCGCTTCGATCAGTATATGCTGCCTTTCTGGCGATCGGATTTAAAAAAGGGCCTCCCGGAAGAAACACTGTTTGAAACGCTGGAAGAGTTTTTCATCAGTCTGAATTTCGATACCGATATTTATCAGGGCATGCAGCTTGGCGACAACGGGCAAAGCCTGATGCTGGGCGGTTATGACCTCGACGGACAGGACCGGTACAACGAGCTTTCCGAAGCGGTGATGAACGCGTCGCTTGAGCTGCGCCTTATAGACCCGAAGATCAATCTGCGGGTCTGCAGCAAAACGCCCGCCGAACGCTTTATTCTGGCCACCCGCATGACGAAACAGGGATTGGGTTTTCCGCAATACTCCAACGACGACGTGGTGATCCCGGGACTCATCCGCCTCGGCTACGCGCCGGAGGATGCCGCAGACTACACCGTGGCCGCCTGCTGGGAATTTTCCATACCCGGCAAGGGCGCGGAGATCGTGAATATCGATCAGATGGTGTTCCCGAAGGTGGTCCGCAGGGAGTTATTCGACCATCTGGAGGCGTGCGATTCCTTTGACGAACTGCTGGAATACGTGAAGCTCGGCGTGGCGTTCGACGCCGGAGAGATCGTCGGCAAAAGGAGCGGACATCATTATCCCGCTTCTCCCTATCTATCGGTCTTTATCGAAGGCTGTGTGCAATCCGGGAAAGACGTGAGCGAATACGGCGCGAAATACAACAATTTCGGCGCGCACGGCGTTGGGATCGCCAACGCGGCGGATTCCCTTGCGGCGGTGCGCGAGGTAATTTACGAAAGAAGAGAATACCCGAAAAAAACGCTGTTACAAGCGCTTGCGGCAAATTTCGAAGGGTACGGAGAACTGCGCAACCGGCTGCTCTCCTGCCCGAAGATGGGCAGTGATGACGACCGGACGGACGGGATCGCGCGCATTCTTCTTGAAACCTGGGCGAACGCCCTGAACGGAAAACCAAACGGCGCGGGCGGGATCTTCCGCGCAGGCACCGGCAGCGCCCATGAGTATTATTATTCCGCCAGAAACGTGGGCGCGACGCCGGACGGCAGAAAATCGGGAGAGATGTACGGTTCCGGTTTTTCACCGTCCCTGACGGGCAAGCCGACAGGCCCGCTCTCCTGCATCCGATCTTTTACGAAATATGACATGACAAGGCTTGTCAACGGCGGTCCGCTATCCATGGAACTGCACGACAGCGTATTCCGTGATGAGGAGGGGATCGAAAAAGTCGCGCAGCTTGTTATGGCGTTCATCCGTCTGGGCGGGCACCAGCTTCAGCTCAATTCCGTGAATCGCGATGTGCTGCTGGACGCGCGGGAACACCCGGAAGCGCACCGGGATCTGATCGTACGCGTATGGGGCTGGAGCGGATACTTCGTTGAACTTGATAAACAATATCAGGAGCATATCATTCGTCGGACGGAATTTCAGGTTTGAGAATGATCGGATGCTTTTTCTCTGAAATACCGGCAATCTTAATAATAGCTTTTTGTGGAGAACCAATTACTGTGCCGGTATAAACAAAGGAAAATGTGGTTTTGGCATATCACAAATTGATTATTTCTTATGTAACCGCGCATCTAATAAAACCGCAGCGACGGCCGAAATACGGCTCTGTCGCTGCGGTTTTTGGTCGGAGTGGCGGGGCTCAAACCCGCGGCCTGATGGTCCCAAACCATCCGCGCTATCAACTGCGCCACACCCCGATAGTATTTTTTTGTTATGGTCTAATATGTGGTCAGGGACGGATTTTCCGTCCTTATTCTTTATCAAAACGGTCTGAAATACAAGGCGTGTCAACGGTTTCCGGCATCGACAGATCTGCGGCTGTCTCCTGATCGTATACGCTCCCAAACCATCCGCGCTATCAACTGCGCCACACCCCGATTTTTATTCTGTTGTGGTCAAACATGTGGTCAAAGGTGTTTTTGCCGTCTTCCGCCGATATCGGCGTCTGCCGAAAAATCCAGGTACATCAACGATTTCCGGCGGTCGCGTGTCAACGGTTTCCGGCGTTCGCGTATTATGGGGGCCGAGAATGCGTATTTATTATACTCAATCTGCCGCCGTTTGTCAAACGGTTTCTTCCGTACCTGCGAATGCGCCATTTCTTCCGTGCCCGCGAATGCGCCAGCGCACGCCTGCGGAACGCCGGGTAAGGATGGACGGCGTTTGCGAAAAGTCTTTACAGATACGGCTTCTGCTGTTATACTGAAAATATCATCATAAAGAAATATCATCTGAAAGGATTGTTAAGGCAAACGGAGGCGATCTGATGAAACAGAGAATACTCGGCGGGGCTCTCACCGTCCCGGCCATCGCGATGGGATGCATGCGTCTTGCGGACGCGAAGGAATCGCCGGACCGCGTGATCGGCACGGCGCTTGAGCTCGGCATGAACTTTTTCGACCACGCGGACATTTACGGCGGCGGCAGGTGCGAAGAGATCTTCGGCGAATACCTTGCCTCGCGCCCGTCGCTGCGCGACAAAATCGTGATACAGACCAAATGCGGCATCCGGAAAGGATATTTCGATTTTTCAAAGGAGCATATCCTCTCCTCCGTGGAAGGGTCACTTCGGCGTCTGCGCACGGATCATATCGACGTTCTGCTGCTGCACCGTCCGGATACGCTTATGGAGCCCGGGGAGGTCGCGGAAGCGTTTGACGCGCTCGAACGCTCCGGCAAGGTACGGATGTTCGGCGTCTCAAACCACAACCCGATGCAGATCGAACTGCTGAAGACCGCGGTCCGGCAGCCGATCGTCGCGGATCAGCTTCAGTTTTCGATCCCGGAATCGGGGCTTGTCACCTCGGGGCTGAACGTCAACATGAAGAACGACGAATCCGTGATGCACGACGGCAGCGCGCTCGAGTATCTGCGCGTCAAGGGCATCACGATCCAGGCGTGGTCGCCGTTCCAGAGCGGTTTCTTTAAGGGACCTTTTGTCGGAGACCGCGAAAAATATCCCGCGCTGAACGCCGCCCTCGACAATGTGGCGGAAAAATACGGCGTCACGCCGGTCGCGATTGCCGCCGCGTGGATCCTGCGGCATCCCGCGGGGATGCAGGTGATCTCCGGCTCCGTTTCTCCCGAACGGATGCGGGCGATCGCCGCCGCTGCGCGGATCGAGCTTACCCGCGAGGACTGGTACGCTGTCTATCGCGCCGCAGGCTTCCGTCTTCCGTAACGCGTATGGGAGACCGCGCATAATTCCTTTACTCCGTACGCTGATTTTTCCTTTTGCTTTTTTTGTACAGCATGCGCACCAGAGCGACGGCGCCGACGATTCCGCCGATGCAGATCGCCAGCGCAAACGCCGCGGCAGCCCAGCCGATCCCCTGAGGAACGGGAATGCGGACCGGACTCTTGCAGAGGCTGAACGTCAGCTCGCCCTCCGGCAGGCCGTCCCGCGTCAGCCGGTATCCTCCGTCGACTTTTTTGAACCCGTCGACGGATTCTCCGAAGAGGTAATACGGCGTTTCAACGTCGATCTCCAGCGTACCGAATTTCGCCCATTCCGCGGCGGGGGAGAGCAGATAGGTATACTCGAACACGGGCGGCTTTGTGGTGGCGTCTATCACGGGGTACAGCGGGGCGCGGACGGTGTTCGTCAGCGTCTCGCCCGGTGCGAGGGTGAACTCGTATTCGTAGCTGCACATCATATCCGGGACTGGCGCGGCGCCGGTCTTTTCAAAGTCCAGATCGAGAATACGGTCGGTTTCTCTGTCTTCCAGCATCAGGGCCGTGGCGTTGAACAGATCCGTGAACGACGCGTCGGGATATACCGCCTTTTCCCGTTCGCAGAATTCGCGGAACGTGATGCTTTCCGAGGAAACAAGCGTCGCCTCGCCCGCAGCGGGGGGATCGCCCACGGCGCTTTTGCGGAATTCCCAGACGGCGTCCTCCGGAGGTTTGCCGAAGACGACGGCGAGGACCCTGTCGCCGTTTTCCACTTGGTAAACGTATCGATCGCCGCTGCTGTTGCCGAGCGAGTCATGGTATCGTTCCCGGTCTATGTTGGAAAGATAGACGATCCGGTCTCCATTCCCGTGCAGGTTCAGCGCCGCGCCGGTGAAATAATCGTCGGGAGCCCGGTCGATCCCGCTGATTTTGTATAGATTGATCGTGACCGGCGTTTCGGCAGATAAAAAATCGGTGACCTGCGGATCTTCCTGCAGGTCCGGAAGCAGTTTCATCACGTCGAATTCCTGCGTGTCCTGATACAGCGAATACCGCGCCGCGGTTTCGATTTTTTCTCCGTTCACGTACGCGCCGTATTTTTCATGATAAGCCGTCAG
>CACYHJ010000204.1 GCA_902774165.1 Oscillospiraceae bacterium | reverse complement strand
CCGCAGGCAACCTGACGGTTGTCAAGGAGAATCTGTGCAAGATGACGGAACAAAGATCAAGCAAGACGCGCATTCGTATTTGTGCGGTGTTGCCAAAGAGGTAAGCACCATGAAAAAATTCCGTGTGATATTATCTGCCGCGCTTGCTTTTCTTATCGTATTTTCCTGTATCTCCATCCCCGCGCTCGCCTTTGATCCCGGCGACGTGGACGGCAGCGGACGCGTCAATTCCTCCGACGCGCGTCTTGCGCTGCGCGCAGCCGCCCGGATGGAGACGCTGACCGCGGAGCAATTCGCGGCGGCGGACGTGGACGGCAGCGGAAAGGTCAATTCCGCCGACGCGCGAAGAATTTTGCGCGCCGCCGCCCGGATCGAACCGCTTCCCTCCGCCCAACCCCGGGGGCCGCGGGACGCGTGGGTGCTTGTTGACACCCGCGTCGCAGAAAACAGGCAACCGGACACCGCAACCGATTTTTATAATTACGACGCGTCGCCCGGGCAGCATTTCTGCTCGATGGCCCATGAGTTCGCAGACGGCAGCAGCGTTTCCGCTGCGTTCCGCGGCACCTGCGTCGGGATGCCCGAGGAGATCGGCGCGGGTGAGCGCGTCAGCGTGCAGCTGCGTCTCTGGATCACAGAGGCGAGCGAAAACAAAACGGGCGGGCATTATACCGTGGAGGCGATCCTCTACCGCGACGTTCCCGGGCTGAGCTACAATCATTATACCGACGCCAGGGTGTTCTTCGCCCCCGCGCAGGCGGGCGGTCCGGACCGCTGCGTCGTGGATTCTCCCTTCGTCGGCAGCGGGCGCAACGATACCGAAACAGCTTCCGTCTGCGACGTCTTCCCGGCGGGGTCCCCCGGCGAGCAGTGGAGCGTGTATTTCATCGCCTGCGGCTGCCAGACCGTCTGGACCTATGAATGGCGGCATATTGACGGCGAAGCGCCTCCCGTGACGGAACCCGGCGACTCCGAAGTGGTGCGCAGGCCCGCCACGCAGGACGAGCTCGCGCAGCTGCGCAGCGACGATTACAATATCCTGTTCGTCGATTCCTTTACGGTCGGTGACGGGGATCATACGATCCTCGACCACTATGAGACGGTCGAATTCGACATCCCGGACTCGATCCCCGTGAACGAGCGGGAAAACTATATGGGCATGTATTTCGCCGACGACGGAGTGCACTGGATGATCCTCGACCCCGACGGGCTTGTCGAGGGAAAATTCCGTTTCGAGACGCTGCATTACTGCCTGTTGGGCATCGGCGAACCGGCGACGGAGAATCAGAAAATGGACAACTGGGCGGCGCGCGCCGCGGCGCTGGGCGTGACGCGGCGGATCTCCGAGGAGGAGGTCACCCCCGGCGTCCGTGATTTCGTCGACGGCGCCATGAAAGCCGCGGGACTCGGCAGCGACCAGTACGGCGGCGCGATCGTGCGGTACATCCTCGCGAACGACGCGAAGGGCGAGCTTCTGACCGCCGCCGCGGACGGGGATTATGATTCGGTGAAAAAGATCGTCGTAAGCGGCACGGCGGAATATCTTTGCGGCAAGGTCCTGTCCGGCGAGGACGACGGCGTTCTCTACGGCGGGGGCGTCGACAACGCGGAGCTTCTGAAAAAGCGCGTCAAGGAGGGCGACCCGTCGGCGACGCTTGAGATCGTTAAAAATATTGAAAAGAATATGCTCCCCGCAGTCAGCTACGCGGAAAAATTCGGGGGCCTTGTCGATAAGCTCGCGGATATCTGGACCGATAATATGATCGAGGATCAGTACGCCCTGTTTGAAAAATATATGAAACAGGACGGCAAGGTTTCCTCCGAGCAGTGGGGAATCATCTGCACGCAGCTTCGCGGCGCGCTGAATCGCCTGGAATCCCGCAACGTGTTCGCCGCCGACCTGAAGCTGAAATTCGAGCAGAGGTACGAAAACACCGAAAAAATCAAGCAGAAGCATAAAGAGCTTATGCGCCTGATCGCCCGGTGGAACGCGGACCATCTGCTGGACTATACCTATTGGAAAGGCTCGAACGGGTACCCCACCACGGTGGAAAAGCTCAACTCCCTGCTGTCCATGCGGGAGATGCTGCGGGAGATGCTGACGAAAAACGGCAAATTCATGCGCGGCGCGGATTTTACGTCCGACGAGATCTTCCTGAACGCCGCGCTGTGCCAATGGGTGATAAACGGACGGGAGAACAGAGCCGCGTTCTACGATTGGCTGCGCAAGCAGGGCGTTCTGCCGAAGCTGCCGGAGCCGACGGAACCGTATGCCGGCGACGACCCCTTCAACCCGGAGCTGACGCTTACCGACCCGGAAAACGGAGACCCGGGCTCCGGAGTGGATACGACCGGCGGCTCCGACGTCGGGCTCGAAACCATGGATCCCAAACCGGGGGAGGGGTTCAATTACTGACACCGGTCACATCCAGCGTTCCGGTACGCAATCGTAAATATAATATAACATATAACGGAGAATAGGAGAGACACCAATGAAGAAACGGTTCAGATCAACGTTGTCCCTGTTCCTTGCAATCCTGCTTGTGATCTCCTGCGCCGCGGGCGCGGTCGCGAACGCGGCGCTGCTCGGCGACGTGGACGGCAGCGGGCGCGTCAATTCCTCCGACGCGCGTCTTGCGCTGCGCGCCGCCGCCCGGATGGAGACGCTGAACGCCGAGCAGTTCGCCGCCGCGGACGTGGACGGCAGCGGAAAGGTCAATTCCGCCGACGCGAGAAGGATTCTGCGCGCCGCCGCCCGCATCGAGCCTCTGCCGACGCAGGAGCCGACCGCCCCGACGACGGAGCCTGCCCAACCTTCGACGGAACCCTCGCAGCCTTCGACGGAGCCCACCGTTCCTGCGGTCGCGCCGGATCCGCCCAGGGGACAGAAATACGAATGGCGGCTCGCCGGCAGCCGGACGCAGATTGCGGAGGACCCCGGCGGAGATATCGCGTATTCTTATTCCGCCGCGAAAAACAATCATTACGTCTCCATGAGACAGAAATCAACGGGAACGTTCGCCAAGTTCCGCAGTACCTGTTCCGATCCGCCGGCGGCGGTCGAGCCCGGGATCCGTATCGTGATGGATCTGACGCTTGAGATCGAGCAGACGGACAGCGATTATCAAGGCGGGAACTTCGCCTCCTCTGCGCGTCTGCGTCAGGACGCCCCCGATCTGCCCTTCGGCGGCGCGTCGCAGAACGCCGTTTCCTTCGTCGCCGCGCAGGCGGGCGGAAAGAATCAGTGCGCTCTGACTTGCGGCGGGGCGGCGGCGTCCGATTCCGCGCAGGTCTATACCGTATTTCCCCGCGCGGCGGTCGGGCAGCGGATCAGCATCTATTTTACTGCCTGCGAATCCGAGACCGTCTGGACCTACGTTTCCCAGCTTGTTTCGGGCGAACCCGCGTCCGTGACCGAACCGGTCCCCGGGGCGGAGCAGCCGGTCGATCCGTCGACGCAGCCGACCTCACCGACCGAACCGCCGGCGAACGGCGAGACCCTGCGCACGCCTGTCACGGGGTCGGAGCTGCAGAAATACCAGAACGCCGCGGATTATGAAATCAGTGAGCTGTACCGCTATACGAAGGGCGGAGCAGAGCACGTGATCCTCGACGATTACGAGACCGTAGAATTCGATATTTCCGGCATTCCCGCCGACGAGCGGCAGGATTATCTGGGCTTTTATCTGAACGAGGAGACCGGGGAGCCCTTCTGGCTCATCCCCGATCCCGAGGCGCGCCTTGAAGGGAAGCTCCGCTTCGAAACGCTTCATTACAGCCTGTTCGGCTGGGGCAAACCCACCGAGAACGATCTGATCGTCACCTGGGCGGACCGCGCCGCGGCGCAGGGCGTGACGCAGCGTATCGCGGAGGAAGATATCACGCCGGGCCTGAAGGATATGGTAGACGATACACTGAAAGCGGGAGGCTTAGGCAAGGATCAGTACGGCGGCGCCATCGTTCGCTTCATTCTTTCTCAGGATGCGAAGGGAGAGCTTCTTGCCGCGGCGGCGGACGGAGATATGGAATCTGTAAAGAAGATCGTCGCCAACGGTACGGCGGAGTATCTGATCGGCAAGGTCCTGACGGGCGAGGACGACAGCGTCCTTTACAGCGGGGGCGTCGACAACGCGGAGCTTCTGAAAAAGCGCGTGAAAGAGGGCGACCCATCCGCGACGCTGGAGATCGTAAAAAATATCGAAAGCAATATGTTCTCCGCGGTCAGCTATACGCAGAAATTCGCCGCGCTTGTCGATAAGCTCGCGGATATCTGGACCGACGATATGATGAACGAGCAGTACGCCCAGTTCGAGAAGATGATGCTCAACGAGGGCCGCGTCACCGGCGACGACTGGAACGCGATCTATATGAAGCTCCACGGCGCCGCCGTGCGGCTGCAGTCCCGGGGCGTCACCGCCGCGGAGCTGCGGGCGAAATTCGACCAGAGATTCGCGAACAATGAAAAGATCAAGAAAGAAAGCGCCTCGCTTTTGCGCTATATCGCAAAATGGAGAGCCGACGGCCTGCTGAACGATTTGTACTGGTTCGGGCACCCTTCGGAGATCGAAATGCTCAACTCTCTGCGGCAGCAGCGGGAGATGATCCGCGAGATGCTGACGATCAACGGCAAATTCAAGCGGGGCAAAAACTATAACAGCGACGAGGTATTCCTCAACGACGCGCTGTTCAATTGGATCCACTACGCGAAGTCCGGCAAGTCCGGTTTCTACGACTGGCTGCGTCAGGAGGGCGTCATTACCGACAAAACGGACGTTCCAGTCCCCCCGACGGGCGTTTCCGCGCTGCCGGACAGCTTCTTCGGTAAATGGAGCACGGTCGTCCACGAGGAACAGGAAGGCTGGGTCGACTTTGAGGCCGGCGTGATCCACGACGGGTGGAGCACCGATACTTATTTCGCCGCCGAGATCAAACGGAACGCCGAGGGGCAGATCGTCGTAACGCGCACGCTCCGGGACGCTTCAGATACAAGCGGAGGAGAGTACTCCGTGACCCTCGCCGACGGGAATTATTCGTTCTCCGGCAATACGCTGACGGTCAACGACCCCAGCGGCAACGGCCGTGCCTTCTGGCTGCGCCTGATGTTGGGCTCCGACGGGCAGATGACGATGACGGAGCAGTACCTCGACGATACATCGGGAACGCATACGCTGACGAAGGAATAAAACGTCCATAGCTTATCATGCTTGACAACCGTCAGGTTGCCTGCGGAGACTCTGTACAATCTGACGAAAAAATCTACTGCGCAATCCGCACGCCCGAATTGTGCGGTGTTGCCTTAATAAATCATTCGGGGGACGAACCTCTGACAGCCGGACGACCGGCAGGCACGGCCGTCCGACGGCTGAATTCGCCCCTCTGATCCGTCGGCGTTTTACGGAATTGTGAAGCAGAATCGGATTTCCGGATCGTTTTTTGATATCATTCCAACGACCGGGTCCGGTGGAAAGGTGGTTTTGCTTATGGCAAAGATCGTTATGACAAAACCCTCCGCCAGCGGCGTCGCCCTGGGCGGAATCGGCGCGGGAAGCGTGGAGCTTTTTCCCGACGGGGAATTTCACTATTGGCAGATCGCCAACCCGCCCCGGATGACCGAGGTTTGCTGGGAAAACAAGGTTGACGACGGCGAAAGCAGTACCGGCGCGCTGACCTTCTGGGTCCGGGCGGAACAGGACGGCGGGCGCCCCGTCGTACGCAAGCTCGGCATGAAAACCGAGCCGGAGGATTTTACCTATCGGTTGTTTCCCTGGAACAAACCGGCGGAGCGGATAACATTCGACGGGCGGTTCCCCGTGTGCGGGCTGCAGTATGAGGATGCGGCGCTGCCTTGCCGGGTGACGGGACGGGCGGTTGCGCCCTTCGTGCCGCACAAAACGGACGTCGCCGCCACGTCGCCGCCACGCCGGGCTTTGCGATGGATTTCGAGATTGAAAACCCCGGGACCAAACCGCTGACGGTAAGTCTGCTGGGAACGCTTGTCCCGGAATTCTGCAACGACGGCGGCTGCAGAAACGCGCTTTCCCGCGAGAGCGGCTGCGTCAGCGTCACGATGCGGCCTGCGGAGAAAACCGACGCGCCGAACTGCGGCGAAGTGTGCCTCAGCATCGACGGAGACGGCGAAAAGAGCTTTATCGCGGGCGAATACCGGCGCTTCCTGCGGGAATATATCTTTGACGACGACAATTTCGGCGTCAGCCAGGAATCCGTACTCTTCGGCTTCCGGGAAACGGGCAGGCTACCGGACAGCGAGGCGGGCGCTCCCCCGCCGGAGCTTCCCGAAGAGATCCATGCGCTGCCCGATGAAGCGCTCGCCGCGCTTTTCGATGACTATATCCGCTATCCCTTCGCAGCGTCCGTGCTGCGGCGCATCCGCGACACAAAACCGGCGTTCCCGGAAAACAGCGCGGAGCAGGCCGATTTTCTCAAGGCAATGAGAGGCCAGGAACGCCTGCATATTCAAAACCCGGCGGAATTCGGCGCGGCGGCGCTTGCAAGCGCGGTTCGCCTTGCCCCGGGCGAAATAAAGACCGTGCGCTTCATCCTCACGTGGTATTTCCCGAACCACTTTTCAAAGGACGGGCGACGGCTGGGCCATTACTACGAAAACCTGTTCGACGGGGCTGCGGAGGCGAACGCCTTTTTGCGGAAGAATCCCGATATTTTTGAAAAAGCCGCCGCTTTTTCGCGGCTGCTCTATGATACGACCCTGCCGGAGGTTTACCCTGACAGCTGGAGCGGGCACCTGAGCACCCTCGTCAAATGCTCCTGGTACCTCAAAGACGGCAAGTACGGCCTGTGGGAGGGGCAGGGCTTCTGCGGTTTCCACACCACGGATATCACCTACCACGCGTCCTTCGGGCTGCTGGCGCTGTTCCCGGACCTGCAGCTGAGGCAGATGCGCATGGGCGCGGCCTTCCAGCGGGAGGACGGGCGTGTGCACCATTTCTTCACGCCGGATCTCGACCATGTGGGCAACGGCTATGAACGTGTGGACATGAACAACCAGTTTGTGCTGATGGTGCTGCGCGATTACCTCTATACCGGCGACACGGACTACCTGAAGCAGATGTGGCCCCACGTGATCCGCGCCGTGGATTCCATCGGCGCGCTCGACGCGGACGGCGACGGACTGCCGGATACACAGACGACGAGGAATACCTACGACGCATGGAATCTTTCCGGCACGCCGGCGTATATCTCGGTTTTATGGCTCGCCGCGCTGAAGGCCGCCGCCCGGCTCGCCGACGAAACGGGCGACGCAGCCCGTGCGGAAAACTGGCGGAAGCTGCTCGGCAAGGGCCTGTCCTCCCTTGAAACGCGCCTGTGGAACGGAGAATATTACGACCTGTGGCGCAACGGCGACGAGCGGGACGAGACCCTGATGACAGACCAGCTCGACGGCGAATGGTTCCTGCGGGCGGCAGGGATCGGAGCCAATTTGAGCGACGAGCGGACCCGGAACGTCTTGCGGGTCATCTCAGAGAAAAACTTCGATCCGGACGGCGGGCTGATCAACGCCTCCTGCCCCGCAGGGCGGCATACCACGCTGTATTCCCATAAAAACTGCCAAACGGAGGCCGTGTGGACGGGGATCGGCTACGTGACCGCCGCACTGTGCCTGAGCGTCGGGCTGCCCGACGACGCGGAAGCCATTGTCACCGCCATTCAGGAGAATCAGTCCCGGTTCGGCGCGCTTTGGGACCACTGGGAGTGCGGGCACCACTACACGCGGCCGATGTCGAGCTGGGCTACGCTGAACGCGGCGCTGGGCCTTCGGATCGACGCCGGGCGGCGGATCCTGCGTCTCGATCCGGTCGGCGAAAACGTCACTGTGCCGCTGTGCATTCCCGGCGTGCTGGGCACGGTCGAGGTAAAGAACGGCTCGGTCCGTATCCGCCTGACCGAAGGCAGTCTGAACGGCTGGACCCTGCAGACCGGGAAAGACGGCCGGACGCCCGATATTATCCGGATTTGACGATTGAAAAACGACAAAATTTTTGATATAATCCGATATATCAACAAGTAAAGGGGTATCGATATGATTTTCACAAAAATCACAGCTTTTTTCATAGTTATTGCCACTCCTTCCTGATGTTTCGTCCTTCATCTCTTCTGTGTGTAAGCCAGCAGATTATTGTTGAAAAAGTCAGCAGATTGTTTTAAGTCGGGATTTACCCCATTCCTCCATCAGAAGTTGTGTGTGGACGATCATTCTTTGCCCCTCTCCTCTCCATGCTGCTGTTACATATCATACCGGTGGAGGAGTTTGTCCTCCCGGACATTGCTCTTTCATTGTCCACAGCTGGAGAATCCGTCCTTGACATGGGGTAATCCATGCCTTCGAGTGAGAATTATACTCTGACACTCTGACTCGATATGTTCCCCTTGGAAAGCAGGACAACCGTTTCGATATTCATTCATCGTCCAAACATATCAATTTCGTCCAAATTTCCCTTGTATTGGATGATGGCTATTTACTGTCTGCTCTCACATAAATAGTGCTTCTGCCCGAACCCTCTTTGATGATAAAGCCTTCCTCGGATAGCTTCTTTAATGCTGCCAATGCAGAAGACCGTCCTATGCTCGGACAGTGCGCCACAACATCCGTCCCTGTAAACTTGCCAATTTTTTCTTCAGTATACTTTTTGACAATATCATATGCCGTGCTGCCTTTTCCGCTTTCATCCATTATCCCAACACGCTCTTCAAACTCGGTATAGCATGCCAAAATCACTTGAAGCATGTATCTGATAAATGGTGTCGGATCATTTTCTTCTTCATGCCATCCGGCATCGGATTCTTCAAGCGTATCGTAGTAACGATCCTTCGTTTTCTCTATCTGTTTTTCAATGCTTATGTATTTTCCTACACTGTATCCGTTTTTGTACAAGAGAAGCAATGTGAGCAACCTGCTCATTCTTCCATTACCATCATTAAATGGATGAATGCACAAGAAGTCACAGATGAAGGCCGGAATCAGTATCAAAGAATCTATCTTCTCATTAGCAATAGCCTTCTCATAAGCATTGCAAAGATTCTCTACCGCATCCGGTGTCTCATGAGGTGCAATTGGTGTAAACCTCGTGACTTCAGTTCCATCAGGCTTTGTTTCGTTAATATAGTTTTGAACATTCTTAAAATGGCCGCCATATGAGAAGCCTGCCCGTTTTAAAAGATCTCGGTGAAGTTGAAGAATGTAGGACGATCTGATTGGAATGTACTCATTACTTTCGTGAATTGTATTTAGGACATCACGATATCCCATAATTTCATCTTCATCCCGGTTCTTCGGAGTAGTTTTCTCCTCAAAAAGCTGTTTCATTCGGGCTCTTGTTGTGACAATGCCTTCAATTTTATTGGAGCTTTCAGTACTCTGTATTTTGGCAATTTCAACAAGGCGAGTGAGTTCCACAGGCTTTTGACGAATGAATAAATCCTGCCTTCCCTTACACTCATGAATCTTCGCAATAAGATTTAGAATATCTGTATCCCAAGCTTTATCATATAGTTTACTGTAATCAAACGATCTCATTAAAACTCCTTTCATCCAACAATATCAACTTTCGTCCAATTTTACTTTATCTTGGACAAAAAATCAATCTGTTGGACAAGAATATTCTGTCGCGTCTTTTTGCATAAGAATCCCCTATCATCGTGATAATGAAGAAGAAGTATGTTACTTCCCCAAAATCTTC
>CACYHJ010000203.1 GCA_902774165.1 Oscillospiraceae bacterium | reverse complement strand
TATAAAATATATTAACAAAGATAAGTATTTCAGAGACGCGCTGCTGATCTATTTTACGGATGGCTACGGGGAGCGGGTGATCCCGCGCCCCAGGACTTATCGCAATCTCTGGGTCGTGCTCGGAGATGCAAGACATCTGTCAGTAAAAGAACCATACGGCGCGGTACTATCGATGCAGGTATAGCGTATGGATGTGTTGAAAAAACAGATCAGACAGAAATTGATTGCCGGTTGTCTTGTTGATCTGTGCTCGAAAAGTGAATATCTGATCTTCCGAGACGCCTGGTGCACGCAGGAGCGGGTGATTCGGTTTACAACGCAGTTCTTTCGCTGTCTTTTTGTTGTAACCGAGAATCAGTCCGGCAAATGGCATACGGGTGATTTTGTGATGTATGAGGCACATAATGACATTGATCGACTGATTGTAAATTGTGTGCTGGATATGTCTGATATGACGCCGGATACAGCATCGACAGCACAGAAGATCATAACAGCATTAAGCTGTAAAAATGAGGTCAATGCGCATCAGCTTATTCTGAAATCCTGGAATCTTTCTCGCACAGACGGAGATGACAATCTTATGCTGTCATCTTTTGAAGAGTTGATTAATAGGGAGATTCCGCGCTTTGAGTTCTCCATAAAAGAGAAAATGAATGACACCGTACCCGAAAACGATCCGCTTACGGAAGGGGAGAGGGAACGGATCCTTTCTCAAAAATATGAACGCAATCCGAAAGCAAGAGCCGCCTGTCTTGCTTATCACGGAACAGCCTGCGTCGTGTGCGGTATGGATTTTGAGAAAACCTATGGCCCGGATTTCGCCGGAAAAATTGAGGTTCATCATATTGTGCCGCTGAGTGAAATCAAAGAAAACTATGTCGTCGATCCGATCCATGATTTGATTCCGGTCTGTCCCAATTGCCACACGGCGCTGCACAGCAAGAAAAACGGTGTCTACACGATCGATGAGCTAAAAAAGATGAGATCGGAAAGAAAATAACGACGTTAAAGTCATTTAACTCTCTTACGATAAGAGGAATCAAACAACGGAAACCACAAATAAAATATTCCATATGCTCAGAACATTCTTACACCAAAAAGGAGAATAGAATTCCATTGCTAAGTAGAAATGCTCTGAAATAGTCTTGAAAAACAGCCGCGGTACTTTCGTGGCTGTTTTGCCGAAATATACCCCGAATTGCCCCAAAGCACCTATCATAGCACCGTATAAAACCGCGGAACACCGCCATTATTTGACTTTATGGCACCTATCAAGGAGCCAAGCCCCCTTTTACGGCACCTAATAATTTCTCTGTCTTGAATGCCCGAAAACCGCGGACGGTCGGCGTTGCCGGGCGATGTGACCCCCGAGACGGAGGCCGTTACGGCACCGACTCTTATACCTGCTTAAAAATCAACCCTACGCAAACATCCCGGAGAATCCGCCCGGCAGCAGACCGGGAATACGGCAGAAGGGGAGTGCTGTATTTTATTTTTCTGTTGATTGAAACTCATCCCTTCTGCCTGTAATTCTGTCGTGATCAATACTGAAAATTATTCGGACAGAGTCTTTGCCTGAATCTTTTCCTGATTTCTTTTCTCTCTGCGGCGTTCGTTTTCTTTTTCTCTGCGTCTCTTTTTTCGGAATTCGTCGAGCATTTCAAGATAGTTTCCTCCTGCGGGATGAGATAATTTCTCATAGGATGCAGCGTATTCTATTACGTCGGATTTCGGAACGTAACAAACATTTCCCACATGTACGCACCGGAGTATTTTTTTGTCACGCAGTTCGTAAATCCTCTGCACTCTGATCCCGAGCAGTTCCGCCGCGGTCAATGTCGGGATCGCGTCCGGTTGATCGCACCATTGTTTGTCAAGCCAGATCCGAAACGCTTCGCGATCTTCGTCAGTGTAAACCGGCAGCGACTTCAGGTGATGTTCTTTTCTGCTGGTAAACATTCCCGTGAGTTCAATGAGGAATTCTTTCTGTGTTTCTGTTTTTCGTTTGAATTCTTCCGCATCCTGAAATCTGATCCGGTATTTATGCGTTTCGCATCCTGTATTTTCATGCGGAATATAATCGTGGTCCAGAAGATATTTCATCTTTCGCGTTGAGATATGTAAGTATTGCCGCAGTTCGCTGCCGCTCATATAACCGTCTTTCATGGCATTGAAAATGCCGCCCCGAAGGGCGGCTTAATGATTCCCCTTTCTGAAGATTCCCGAGATCACGTCTGCGCTGTCCTGTTTCGCTGATTTATCAAGATGCGCATAGATGTTTGCCGTTGTGCTGATCGTTGAGTGACCGAGGAAGCTGGAAACGTTGATCAGCGGCACTTCTTTGTTCAGAAGAATACTTGCGAACGTGTGACGCAGATCATGGAACCGGATGTGTCTCAGACCGAACTTTTTCAGCAGGGCGCTGAAATGTTCCGTCACATAATTCGGCTTTATCATGTTACCGAGATCGTCCGTGCAGACGTAGTCATCCCATTCGCGGTTGTAACTGCTGCGGAAAAGCCGTCTGTTCATCTCCTGTTTTACTTTTACCGCAGTCAGCATTTCGAAAACCGGATCCGGGATCGGAAGCGTTCTCCTGCTGCTTTTGTTTTTCATTTCTTCCACTGCAAGAATAATCTGTTTGCCGTCCTGTTCATCAGTGACGATTTTTGTATCCAGCAGAACGGTTCGCTGTTCCATGTCGATCCGCGACCAGCGCACTCCCAGCGCTTCGCTTCTGCGCAGACCCATGCCGCCGGCGAGTACGATCGCGGGCCATATGGGATCCGTTCTGCTGAATTCGAACAGCGCGACCAGTTCTTCTTCCGTGTAGTTGTCTCCCTGAAACTTATTTTTCTTCGGCCGTTCGACGCGATCAAAGGGATTCACTTCTATGATTCCGTCTTTGAACGCCTGCCTGAATGCGCGATGCAGAATGACGTGATAATGAATCACCGTATTTGCGCTGACGCCGGATGCAAAAATCCAATCGTAGAATTTTTCAATGTCCGCAGGCTCGATGGATTCTACCGTCAGAGAGGGAAAGTTTTCAAAGTACTCTTTGACCCTGCCGTTTATCATACCGTAATAGCTGCGATAAGTGTTGATCTGCAGGTTCGGTTTTGCACGTTCAAGATAGGAACAGAGGTAATCGTAAACCGGAATATCGGCAGAAGGTTTCCCGTTTCTTTTCAGCTGTTTCCAGTATTCTTCCTCGTATTTTGCTACGACGCGCCTGAAGCTTTTCCCGACCTGCGATTTGCTTGCGCCTTCCTCGAGTCCGAGAGCCCGCCAGACGGCTTTCGGCTTGCCGTTCTGCTTTGTCTGTATGACGGCGTAAAGCCGTCCTTTCTTAGCCTGAACGCTTGCGGCAAGGTTTGGTTGCTTTGCCATTGTCTGCATCTCCTTTTTGTTTGTTATTTTTGTATGCAAACGGAACAATACTATAGTACGTCGGTTTAGTCCAGACTTTTCCGCAAGAGTTTACGGAAACAACACAATCGGGGTTCGAACGGCTTTTATATCTGCCGAGAAGGTAGCCGATCAGCGTCGATTTCGCGATTCTGTATTCTCTGCCGACGCGGATCGCCGGCAGGGTGTTTGTCTGCAGAAGCTTGTATATGGTTTTTGTGCTGACGCGCAGAGCGTCCGCAGCTTCTTTCGGCGTCATTGCGTCGGGCAGATCACGAAATGTTTTTTCATATTCTTTCTTCTTCATAGTTATCATCTCCGGAAGTAATCTGAGTTGTTTCTGTTTTAAGCCCGATACGGCTCTTTTTCGATCGAGCGGGTGTTTTCACCGACAGTACGGAAAAAGGGTAAATATCGGCTCTTGTTCCCGTTATTACGGCGGCTTTTCGTTCTGTCTGTATTCTGTTACGGCGCTTAGGACTTCGTTATATATCTTTTCGATTGCTGTGACTGCATCCGGCAGATTAACATCTTTTCCCCTCTGCTGTAATTCTTTCAGCGACGAACAAAGATCATAGAGTTTTTTTATCAGAACTGCATACTTTGAGACGTCGCTATATCCGATCGCTGAGCGCAGAATATATTCCGTCAGAGTCATATTCCGTACGCCCGCACGATGTCTGATCAGATCCTTTTCTTTCGGGGTAAGACGCAATGTCAGTGTCTCGGTCCGGTTTCGGTTATATTTCATTTTCGATCTTTCCTCCGTCTGTGACAGTTGTGACGGCTGTGACGGTAATATGGAAATGACAGTACCGCAGAAGGGAAAAAGCCAACGGCATCAACGTTTTTCAGGAGCACTGCCATATCCCGCATTCTACCGTCATTATCGTCATACCGTCATTGATCCGACAGGGGAGTGTACGACAGAATGATTTCCCGGCGTTCTCCCGTGCGTCTCCGCTCGAATGTAATTCCCTCTTTTTTCAGTTCCCTCTGATATTTGTTGAGACGTTTCGGCAGAATGTTACTTGTGACCGGCAGATTCAGCAGTTCGATCAGTTCCGAGGCCGTCCCTTCGAATGCAGAGTTCTGTTTGAGATAATGAATGAGCATCTGCATTGCGGGGTCTTCTTTCATCGCGTTTCCGCCGGGCGTGTCGCTGCCGCGATATTCCCATTCGCAGGTGTCTTTGTCAAAGTGCAGCGTCAGCACCTGTTCTTCAATATCCCTCCCTCTGATGTAAAGCTTTGCTTCTGGCGAATTGATATCTGTTTTCTGCAGGACGTAAGTGCCGTCAGCGGCGCCGGTAAGTCCTGTGGAGCCGCTGACCATCAGATGGGGATCGCTGTCGTACTGCTTTCTTAGATGCTGTACCGCCAGAATTGTGATGCCGTATCTGTCTGAAATGGATTTCAGCGCTCCGATATCCTTATAATCACTGCTGTAATAGTTATCGCCAGTGCCGTTCCTGATCTTCTGCAATGTGTCGATAACGACCAGACGGGTTCCCGGGTGATCGTAAAGAAACAGCTCGATCTGATCTACAAGACCGGCAGAAAGGGAATTTGCCATAATCGCGAAGTGAAGATTTGCCGGGGGATCTTCTGTCAGATATCCCAGCCGCTGACGGATGCGGGTGAAACTGTCTTCCAGACAGAGATAAAGAACTGTTCCCTTCTGTGTGTCATGGCCGAAGAAGGTTTCTCCGGAAGAAACCTTCAGACACAGCAGAAGGAGAAGCCATGATTTGCCTACCTTCGGCTGTCCGGCGACGATGTGAAATCCATGCGGGATGAGATCTTCGACCGTAAATCCGATCGGTTCCAGATCCATCTCCATCAGTTCGTCGCCGCTGACGGTGTTGATTCGTTCTGCTACCATTTTTTTGCCTCCTGATTTTTTGAATTCCGAATATGAATTCTGCCTG
>CACYHJ010000202.1 GCA_902774165.1 Oscillospiraceae bacterium | reverse complement strand
GTCCCGCTGCACAAGCTCCCGGTGCGAGCCGACCTCGGCGATGCGCCCTTTGTCGATCACCACGAGCCGGTCCGCGTTTTTCAGCGTCGAGAGCCGGTGGGCGATGGCAAAGGTCGTGCGGCCCTTGATCAGCCGGGCGAGGGCATCCTGAATCGCCGCCTCCGTCTCCGGGTCCAGGGCGCTGGTGGCCTCGTCCAAAATCAGGATATCCGGGTTGCGCAGCACCGCGCGGGCGATGCTCAGCCGCTGCCTCTCGCCGCCGGAAAGGTTGTGGCCGTTCTCGCCCACAACGGTGTTGTAGCCGTCTGGCAGCTTCATGATGAACTCATGGGCGTTTGCCGCCTTTGCCGCCGCGATCACCTCGGAAGGCTGCGCCTCGGGCCGGGCGTAAACGATGTTGTCATAAACGGACCCGGTAAACAGGAACGTCTCTTGGAACACCGCGCCGACGCGTTCCCGGAACCGCTGCTGCGGGATCGCGCGGATGTTTTCGCCGTCAATGCAGATCTCCCCGCTGTCCGGCTCGTACAGGCGCATGATCAGGTTGATCAGCGTGGATTTTCCCGCGCCGGAATGGCCCACCAGCCCGATCATTTCCCCTTGTTTCACCTCAAGGCTGATATCCTTCAGCACCGGCTCATAGGCTTTGTAACCGAACTTCACGCCGCGGAACGAAATATCTCCGCTCAACGGCCGGCCCTCTCCCGCTGCCAGCGCGTCCTCCGCTTCCTTCTCGTCGATGACCTCGTAGATCTTGATCAGGCTTGTGACGAATTCTCCGAGCCGGCGGGGCAGGGTGGAGAGCCAGCGCAGCGGCTGGTAGATGTAGGAGAGAAACAGGGTGAACTCCAGCAGCGCGCCGACGGTGATCGAGCCGTTGAGCGCCATTCTTCCGCCGAAGTACAGCACGAAGAACTCGCCGATCCCCATGAAAAACGATAAGAACGGGAAGGTCAGCGCCCAGACGTGCTCGTTGCTGACGGAGATGTCGCAGAGCTTTTTTGACAGCCGGTCGAATTTTTCCGTCTCCCGGTCCTCGCTGCCGAAGGTCTTGACCACGCGGATCCCGCGCACGATATCGTGCAGCACGGAATTGGACCGGGAATCGCACCGCCACTGTTTTTCATACCGCACGTGAATGAATTTCCAGAATCTGGAAATCGCGAAAACCACGGCGGGTACGGGGACGAACACCAGCAGGGTCAGCACCGGGCTGATGCGCACCAGCAGCACGAATACCACGAGAAACATGATCAGCTTTTCCATCGCGTACATGCCCTGCTCCGTGATGAACCGTTTGACGGTTTCGGTGTCGCGGGTGACGCGTTTCATCAGGTCGCCGGCGGTGCGCTTCGACATGGAGGTCAGGGAGAACCGCTGGATCTTGTCGTAGGTGATCAGCCGCAGCCGCGCCGCCATCGACGTGCCGATCTTATTGGACCGCCGCTGGCTGAAAATACGGAATATCTGCCCGAGCACCTGCGTCAGGCCGATGAAAAACACCGTGAGAAGAATTCCCCGCACCGCGTCTTTCCCGGTGATTGCCGGGTTGTTGAAATAATTGTCCACAAGCCGGGCGTTGAGTACCGGCAAAAGTGCGCTCGATATGCTGGCCGCCGTCAGCAGGATCCCCGCGAACACGATCGGCAGAAGGTCGTCCTTCATCAGCGCGAAGGTCTTTTTCAGAAGATAGCTTTTCTCCACGCAGAACAGGCACACGTCCATTCCCTTCGCGTAATGTCTGCTGCATTTCGGGCAGATCCGGAGCCCGTCTTTTTTGATTTCGGTCTCCTCGCCGGTTTCAAGATAGTGGTTGACCACCTTGCAGAACTCGCCGATCTCCTCCGCGCAGCTCATGGAGAAGCGGCAGACGTGGATGTTGTCCGCCCCGTCCTCCGCCGCGCCCTCCGGCGTCAGCTCCAGCGTTCCGCAGCCGGTAAAGGTGCGCTGGGTCAGCTCGCGGATATGGTTCAGCTCGTAAACGCAGCGGATGGCTCCGGATTCCTGCGCCGTCACTTTCCCGTCGGCGAAGATCAGCTTCCCGCCGCACAGAGTGCCCGCGCCGTCAAGGTCGTATCGGACCTCGGAGTGCATAGGCGATCCCTCCTTTCGAAATTAACAGACAGATCAGTAAATATACGGCTCAAGCTTCCGGCGGCTTTTCGCCGGGATCGCGCCCAGGTCGGCGATCCGGTACCGGTTTGCGTCGATATCCGTGATGTCGATCCCGGCGCCGTTCATGCGGATGCTCTTGGAAATATCCTTGACCGTAAACGATTTCTTTTTTCCGCCGATCGTCACGTCAAAATAAAACTGACCCATTTTTTCCTCGATGCTTTCTATGGAATCGATCGTCGGGCAGTAATAGCGAAAGCTGAGCTCGCTTTGAATCAGCTTCTGCTGCGGGGGCGGGAAACGGTCGATCTTTTCAACGATCCCCAGCTCCTTGTGCTCAACGTCGGCGATGCAGATATATTCCTCCGGGCGGGTGAGGGGGAGTGCGCGGGACAGGATGACCCGCCGGTATTCTTCCCCCCTGATTCTCGCGCCCAGAAAGCCCGAGGCGGCAAGAAAGAATTCGCAGTTGTCCGCGTCGAGAAACTCCGTTTTCAGGGTTTCGGGCGAGATATTGTTCTTCTCCATAAAATCAATCCTCCTCCTGTTCGATCTTCGCGTCTTCGGCGGAAAGGATGCCGGCGTTTTTCAGCGCCTCCGCCTGGATTTTGTACAGCTTGTAGAACGCGCCGCGCTGCCGGAGCAGCTCGGCAAAGGTCCCGCTCTCCGCGATCGTGCCGTCCTCGATCACCGCCAGCCGGTCCGCGTCCCGCAGGGTCGAGAGCCGGTGTGCGATGGCAAGGGTCGTCCTGCCCTTTTTCAGCCGGACCAGCGAGGCCTGGATGTTGCGCTCCGTCTCGGTGTCCATGGCGGCGGTCGCCTCGTCGAGAATCAGAATTTTCGGGTTCTGAATGATCGTGCGGGCAATGGAGATCCGCTGCCGCTCGCCGCCGGAGAGCTTCCGGCCTCCCGCGCCGACCCGCGTCTCGTACGCGTCCGGCAGCCGCATGATAAAATCGTGGGCGCTGGCGGCCTTCGCGGCGGCGATGACCTCGCTCATGTCCGCGTCCGGCTTCGCGTAGCGGATATTGTCGGCGATGGTGCCGATGAACAGATAAATATCCTGCGAGACAAGCCCGATGTTGCGCCGCAGCTCCGAGAGCTTCATGTCGCGCACGTCGACCCCGTCGATTTCCACACATCCTTTTTTCGCGTCGTAAAGCCGCGCGATCAGGTTCGCGATGGTCGTTTTTCCGGCGCCGGTCTTGCCGACGATGCCGAGCATCTGTCCCGCGTCCACGTGCAGCGAGAGCTGTTTGATCACCGGCCGCGCGGGCTCATATTCAAAGCTCAGTTCCCGGATGTCGATCTCGCCGCGCAGGTTCTCAAGGCCGACGGCGTCCGGTTTTTCGGTGATCTCCGGCTCCGCGTCGCAGATCTCAAAGACGCGCTGGGCGGAATCGGCGCACCGCGCCCACCAGTTCGAGACCCAGGACAAAAAGTCAAAGGGCTCGATCAGCATCTCAAAATAGACGATAAAGCTCAGCAGCGTGCCGGTGGTCATTTCGTGTTTCGAGACCATGACGCCGCCCACGCCCAGCACAACGGCGGAGAGAATCACGATCACGATCTCGATGGCCGGGAACGCGGTCGCCTCGAAGAGGTTCAGGCGCAGCTCGGCTTTTCTGAAATTCTCGCTGACATTCTCAAACCGTTTGTATTCGTCGTCCTCTTTTGAAAACGCCTTGATGATCTTCTGCCCGTTGATGTTGTCGCTGACCATCGACGAGACCTTGGAAGCGTAGACCCAGGAGCGGTGGTGCATCCCCCGGAAAACCCTGTCGCCGAAATACAGAACGAGGATCACCACGGGGATCGCGCCCAGCACGATCAGCGTCAGCTTCCAGCTCATCATGAACATAAAGGCCATCACGCCGAGAATCGTGGCGGCGTCGATGATGATGCTCGGCACGCCGTCGATGAAGAACCAGTAGATGTTGTTGGAATCCCGCACGACGCGTTCCATCAGCGAGCCGGTCTGCTTCGAGGAATAGAAATTCAGCGACAGCCGCTGCATTGCCCTGAAGATGCGCACTTTGATATCGTAGGTCACCTTCGGCGTTACGGAGGCGGTAAAATACTGCTGCACGACGTTTGTGACCGTGTGCAGGAGCCGGATACCGAAAATCGACAGCACAAGAATCCCCAGCGCCTTGATCTGCTCTGCGACCGGGCTGCCGTCGGGGTTTGCCAGCACCGTGTCAAACAGCGCGCGGGTGCCGATCTGCGGCACAAAGACCGAGACGGCGGTCCCCGCCAGCATAAAGAAGATGATCAGCGCCACCTGCGGCACATAACCGCCGAAGAACCGGAACAGGCGCACCGCCGTGGCGGAGGATTTGTCGTGCTTGCGGCAGAATTCTTTGTCCGGCGGGCAGGGAGCGCCGCATTTTTTGCATTTGCCCTCGCCTTTGTCCTTTTCCGGCGGCAGCTCGAAGGTTCCTTTTTCTTTGTATTCGTTGAACGCGCCGGCAAACAGATCCGTCTCTCCCATTCTTCCGACGGAAAACCGGGCCAGAAGCTGCTGTTCGCCGTCTTTTTCGGTCAAAAGGCCGCCGGTCGAAACATATTTCTCGCAGATCAGCTTATCGATCTCGCCGATGGGGATTGCCCTAATCGTGTCGATCGAAACACGAATCTCGCGCTTGCCGTGCCTGCCCCGTTTCGCGTCGATCTCCTCCGTGCCCCATGCAAGATACAGTCCTTTGTCATCAAAGCAGAGCCACGCGTCTTTATATTCGCCGTCCGGAGCCATATCGCTGCGGCAGCAAAGCTTGAGATTTGCGGTGTCAAGCCCGGCCTCCCGCAGCGCCTGCAGCTCCGTTTCTGTGAACGTGCCGCGCTCCGGTTTCGGCGGCGGGCCTTTTTTCTCTTTCTGTCGTTTCATAAAAATCCTCCGTTGAATGAAAAAGCGGCGCCGTGAGGTCACGGCGCCGCTGAAAATTCGCAGGCAGAGTTATATCCGTCCGAAAAGGCAGACGGCACACCGTGACGTTTGGTTGTTTCTGTTTCTGATTGTCATTGCGTCCGCCTCCTTTCTGAATCATTTTAATTTGTAAACACTTGTATATAATGCAACTTTTTTCCCGGTTTGTCAAGGGGTATTACGGATTTTTTCATCGCAAAATTATGATTTTTTAAAAAAGCCCGGGAAAGATTTAGGGCAACACCGCACAATTCGGGCGTGCGGATTGCGCAGTAGATTTTTTCGTCAGATTGTATAGAGTCTCCGCAGGCAACCTGACGGTTGTCAAGGAGAATCTGTGCAAGATGACGGAACAAAGATCAAGCAAGACGCGCATTCGTATTTGTGCGGTGTTG
>CACYHJ010000201.1 GCA_902774165.1 Oscillospiraceae bacterium | reverse complement strand
TTATATGAATGATCTTTTCGTCTTCAATGAGGATGGAACCGTAAAACGTCTGTCCCTCATTGACAATGGTGCCTCCCTGAATCAGTATCCTCATTTCTGCGGCAGATTGAGTGGCGGCAGGTGCAGGGAGTCAGGAACAGCCAGGGAATCCGATACCGGCGGCTCGCCGATCGTGATGGCGGAAATCGGCACGTAGGCGGCGATATGGGAGCCGCTGCCGTCGTAGGTGCTCAGATAATAAAAGCCGTTGACCGCGCCGTAAAGATAGACCGCGTCGTTTCTGTAAACACGGAAGGCCTCCTTCAGCGGCTCGGAATTGTCGCAGGTCTTGTACATTTTCACGGAATCCGCGGAGCAATACGCCATCACCGCGCTGTTGTAGGGCATGTAATTGGGATAGCAGCCGGGATAAACAACGCCGTTTTCATCCCGCTCCAGCCGGTTGCTTGTTGTTACGATCACAACGGGCTCCGAGGGCTCCGGATTCCCGAATACGATGTAGATGTTTCTGATATAACCTTCGAATTCATTGTAGCGCACGCTGCTCCAGTCGCCGGAAAGAGATTTTACCTGAATGCGGTCGCCGTCGTAAAGACGCGACAGTGCCGAAGCGGAATCATCAGGAGCGGAGCGCAGGACGGCGAAATCCTCCTCACCGGTCGAGATGTATGCGAACGCCGGCGCTTCCTGCGTATCGTCGTCTGCAGCCGGCTCGGGTACGGCAGTCGTTGTGGTGGCGTCGACCGATACATCCCCTGTTTGTGTGTCTGAGACAGGGTTGGTTTCCGTTTTATCCTCCGGTTTATTGCCGAGCTTGCAGCCGGAGAACAGAAGGATCGTGACCAACAGCACGATCAGCGCGGGAATCAGACGATTGTTGTGAGAAAACATGATGAAACCTCCTGAATTGATTGATTCTTCCTGAATATATATCGGTTCAGAAACTGATCACGCCCAGATCGGAGAGCAGAATTTTGAGTCCCAGCAGAATCAGTATGACGCCGCCGGCGAATTCCGCTTTGGATTTGAATCTTGTGCCGAACACGCTGCCGATTTTCACACCGAGCGCCGACAGCGCAAAGGTCGTCACGCCGATCAGCGGGATGGCGAGGGCGACGTTTGTACCCTCCTCGCAGGACATGGAGATTCCCGCGGCCAGCGCGTCAATGCTGGTTGCCACAGCCAGAAGCAGCATTTTCCCGAAGGCAAGGGACGCGTCCGGGGGCGCGTCGTCGTCTTTTTTTGACAGAGCCTCCCGCAGCATCTGAATCCCGATGATCGCCAGCAGGATAAACGCGACCCAATGATCCACCGCGGTGATGAAATCGTGGAATTTCGAGCCGAGAAACCAGCCGATCAGCGGCATCAGCGCCTGAAAGCCGCCGAACCACAGCCCGACGACCAGAGCGTTCCCGATTTTGATTTTATGCATCGCCAGTCCTTTGCACATGGCGACGGCAAACGCGTCCATGGAGAGGGCGACGGCAAGCAGCAGTATTTCGACGGTATTCATATGTAAAATCCTTCTTTAGAATAATTATACTTTGCGAAAAAGACGATGTCAATAATATTTTTTACTTGAAAAAGTATAAATCTATGGTATACTGAACATATGACAAAATAAGCAAGGGTGAAAACAATGTCCGATAAAGCCTGGTTTGCGGTCCGGTGCGCCGCGGTCGCCGCGATTCTGATTCTTGCCGGCGTCATGTTTATGATTTTCGGCTATCAATACGGCGTCGGCAAACCGACGACGATGCAGATTATTTCCTCCATCGTTTATGCGGGCGTGACGTTCTTGGGCGCGTTGGGGCTGGGCGTTTCCCGCAAGAACGGGTTTGTTTACGGGATGCTGATTTGCGCGGTGATCGCGTTCCCGCTGCTGCCGTTCTCCGGCATTGTGATCAGCCCGCTGTACGCGTTCATGAGCGCGCTGGACGCAGGGAAGATCGCCGTATATATTCTGTATGAAGGCGCGTTTTTCCTGCTGTACGGGCTGGGGCGCGTCGCCCGGCTCCTGATCGACAAGGCGCTGGGCAGCGGGATGCTGCGCACCGGCGGCCGCAGGACCCGATGATATTGAAATACGCGTTTCATCCCGGTTTTATGTCCGGAAGAAACAGAATCTTTGTCTCAGAGAAAAAAGGCTGAACCCCTCAGCCTTTTTTTGTGTCCTTTCTGCGGTCTCTGACTGCGGTTTTTGTGCCGTCCGGGTTCAGGATATAGGTGTTGTCGAGCTCCGCCTTCAGCGAGCGTCGGAACGCGGCGACGTATTCCTCCCGCAGCTTCTTCTGTTCCGCCTTCTCCGCGGGCGTCAAGCCCTCCGTCTTTGATTTTCTTGCAAGCTCGTTGATGCGTTTGATTTTCGCGTCTGTGATCATACGATCCCCCCCCCCGATACAAAAAGTATAGTATAAATCAAAGGTTCTGTCAATTCGGTTTTCATAAATATTTGCAAATAACGGTTGCAGACCGGCTCGTTTCGTGTTACAATATATATTTGTTGAATTTCCTTTTTTGAGGGTGAATGCTTTGGACAGAAGAGAAGATTTGAGGAATATCGCGATCATTGCCCACGTCGACCACGGCAAGACCACGCTGGTGGACGAGCTGTTGAAGCAGAGCGGCATTTTTCGTGAGAACGAGCAGGTTGCCGAGCGCGTCATGGACTCCAATGACCTGGAACGGGAGCGCGGCATTACGATCCTGTCGAAAAACACCTCCGTGCATTACAACGGCGTCAAAATCAATATCGTCGACACGCCCGGCCACGCCGATTTCGGCGGCGAGGTTGAACGGATCATGCAGATGGTGGACGGCGTTCTGCTGCTGGTGGACGCGTATGAGGGCTGCATGCCCCAGACCCGGTTCGTGCTGACAAAGGCGCTGGCGGCAAAGAAGAACGCCATCGTCGTGATCAACAAGATCGACCGCCCCGGCGCGCGGCCCGAGGAGGTCGTGGACGAGGTGCTCGATCTGTTTATCGACCTGGGGGCGGACGACGACCAGCTGGAATTTCCGGTGGTCTACGCCTCCGCGCGGGACGGGTACGCCTCTCTGGACCCCACGGCGCGCAGCGGCGATATGCGCCCGCTGTTTGAGTCCATAATCGAGCATATCGCGCCGCCGCAGGGCGAGATCGACGCGCCGATGCAGGCGCTGTTCGCAAACCTTGATTACGACGACTATATCGGCAGAATCGGCGTCGGCAGGGTCGAGCGGGGCGCGCTGAAGTCCGGCGAGCAGGTGGCGCTCTGCCATGCGGACGGCACGGTCAAAAACGTGAAGGTATCCAAGCTCTATCAGTTTGAAGGCCTGAAGAGAACAGAGGTGCCCGAGGCGAGGATGGGCGACCTGATCGCCGTCTCCGGTATTGAGGATCTGAACGTGGGGGAGACGATCTGTTCGGTCGACTGCATCGAGCCGCTGCCCTTCGTGAAAATCGACGAGCCGACCATTTCAATGAATTTCCTTGTCAACGACAGCCCCTTTGCCGGGCAGGAGGGCAAGTTTGTCACCTCCCGCAATATCCGCGCCAGACTGTTCAAGGAGGTCGAGACCAACGTGAGCATGCGGGTGGAGGAGACCGACAGCACCGACACTTTCAAGGTCTCCGGCCGCGGCGAGCTGCATCTGTCGATCCTCATCGAGACAATGCGCCGCGAGGGCTATGAGTTCCAGGTTTCCCGCCCGCAGGTCATTTATAAAAAAGACGCCGAAGGCAGAACGCTGGAGCCCATGGAGCTGCTGATCGTCGAGGTCCCGCAGGACTACGTCGGCCCCGTCATGGAGAAGATCGGCTCCCGCCGCGGCGAGCTGCAGAATATGGGCAACCGCGACGGCGGCGGCACGACGCATCTCGAGTTTCGCATTCCTTCCCGCGGGCTGATCGGCTACCGTTCGGAATTTCTGACCGATACCAACGGCTACGGCGTCATGAACAACCTGTTCGACGGCTATGAGCCGGTTAAGGGCGAGATCGTCACCCGCGAACGCGGATCTATCGTCAGCTTCGAAAAGGGCGAGAGCACCGCGTACGGCCTGTTCAACGCGCAGGACCGCGGCAGGCTGTTCATCGGGCCCGGCGTGCCGGTGTATGAAGGGATGATCGTCGGCGAATGCGCGAAAAACGAGGATCTGGTCTGCAATATCTGCAAGAAAAAGCAGATGACCAACACCCGCGCCGCCGGCAGCGACGAAGCCCTGCGCCTTGTCCCCCATACGACGCTCAGCCTGGAGCAGAGCATGGAATTCCTCAAGGACGACGAGCTTCTGGAGGTCACGCCCCATTCCCTGCGGCTGAGAAAGGTGATTCTTTCGAGAGAGCAGCGCATGAAGCAGCAGTTCAGGAAAAAATAATCTGTTTTTGACTTTTCCCGTCATTTATGTTATGATAAAAGCAGGAGGTGGTTGATGTGAGTGAAATTCTGACGCGCGAAGAAATAAAACGACGATTGTCGCCGGTGCTCGATCAGTATGGCGTGAAGCGCGCGGTGCTTTTCGGTTCCTACGGAAAGGGAACCGCGACATTGAAGAGCGACGTGGATCTGCTTGTCGACAGCGGTCTGCGCGGCCTGCATTTTATGGAGCTGGTTGAATCTGTCCGTTTTGCGCTGGATGATAAAGATGTGGATATCTTCGATATTTCCCATATTGACCGCGGATCCAAGGTCGATTCTGAAATAAAAAGAACGGGAATTGAGATTTATGCGCAATGAAATTATTGTTAAGGCAACACCGCACAAATACGAATGCGCGTCTTGCTTGATCTTTGTTCCGTCATCTTTGACAACCGTCAGGTTGCCTGCGGAGACTCTGTACAATCTGACGAAAAAATCTACTGCGCAATCCGCACGCCCGAATTGTGCGGTGTTGCCTTAAGAAAATGATTCAGTATTCCGAAAAGATCGCATTTTACTGTAATGGCTGTAGTTATGATGATTTTTGTTCTGATAATATGCTGGCTGACGCCTGTGTTTTCAATCTGAGCCAGCTCGGCGAGCTGGCGGGGAAAATCGATCCGGAATACAGAAAACAATACGAGGAAGTGCCGTGGCGCAGCATTTATGGATTACGAAACAGAATCGTTCACGATTATGAGGGTGTGAATTTGCGTCTGTTATGGGAGATTATTTCGGAAGATGTTCCGGAGCTGATCGAAAAGCTGAATATGGTGCTTTCATCTTGATTCAGAATATTATAAAAAAACCGCCGGAATTGCTCCGGCGGTTTTTGTGTTCAGGTTTTATTTCGCAGCTGCTTTGTTCTTTTTCGCCTTGAGGATCAGGTTGGTAATGATGCCGAGGATCAGCGCGCAGGCGACTTCGGTGATCGTGACCTTGCCGAAGGTGACGGCCAGGCCGCCGATGCCGGCGATCAGGATCACGGAGACGACGAACAGGTTGGAGTTGTCCTCCAGATCGACCTTCTGCACCATCTTAAGACCGCTGACGGCGATAAAGCCGTAGAGCGCGATGCACACACCGCCCATGACGCACGAGGGAATCGTCGAAAGGAATGTGACGAACGGGGCGATGAACGCGGCCACCAGCGCCATGATCGCCGTGGTAAGAATCGTAACGACAGAGGCGTTACCGGAGATCGCGACGCAGCCGATGGACTCGCCGTAAGTAGTATTCGGGCAGCCGCCGAAGAACGCGCCGGCCATGGAACCTACACCGTCGCCCAGAAGGGTGCGGGAGAGACCGGGATCTTTCAGCAGGTCGGTTTCGATAATGGAAGAAATGTTTTTGTGGTCGGCGATATGCTCCGCAAACACGACGAACGCGACGGGGATGTAAGCAACCGCGACGGAGCCGATGAAGGCCGGGGTGATGTCGGAAAGGCCCTTCGCCGCCTTCAGGAAGGTGAAATCCGGGACCCACTGCATATGGCTGAACGCGGAGAAATCAATGATCATCAGCGCGCCGTTGCCGGTGGCGTTGCCGATCAGAGTGAAGATCGTTGCGGCGCAGTAGCCGGCGAGAATACCGATAATAAAGGGGATGGTCTTAATCAGCTTTTTGCCGAAAACAGAGCAGATCATGGTGACCAGAAGCGTGATCAGACCGCAGATCATCGCGACTTTCGGGGAACCGGGGACGGAAGTGAGTATATAGTTCCCGTTCTCGTCCAGAACAGCTTTTCCGTTTTCATCCAGCTTTACGGAGATCTCGTCGTGGATCGCGTTTGCAGGGATATTGCCTGTCGTGTCAACGCCTTTGTCGACGACTTTATATTCAACGCCGCCGTCCGCAACAATGGACTTGGTGCCGTCTTCGTTTGCGATCACGGCGTCGGCAGCCATTTCAATGACCTGATAATTGTTCGCATCATGGACGTGGACGTAATTTGCCTTCTGCAGATCGCCGATCGCGTTGCCGGCAAGGGAGAGGCCGATGATCGCAACCGTGGGGCCGATGACGACGGCGGGCATGATCTTGTCGATCCATTTGACGCCGGCGAACTTGACGATGATCGCGATCACGACGTAGACAAGACCTGCGAAGACCGCGCCGAGAATCAGACCGACGTAACCCGCTGCAGCGGACGCTGCGCCGCCGAAGGCCGCGAACATGGAGCCGATGAAGGCGAAGGACGATCCGAGGAACACGGGGCTCTTGAATTTGGTGAAGAGAAGATAAACAAGCGTGCCGATGCCGGCGCCGAACAGCGCGGCGGACTGGGACATGCCGTTGCCGATAATCGCGGGAACCGCGATCGTTGCGGCAAGGATCGCAAGCATCTGCTGCAGCGCGAAGAGCAGCGTCTTGCCGAATCCGGGTTTGTCCTTGATGTTGTAAGTGAGTTTCATTTACATTCCTCCCGAAATATTTATGTTCCTCGCGGCGCGCCGCGCTGAAACCGTGATAACCGCGTCGGTTCGCAAAAAAGGGCAAAAAAAATTTGTTGGAATGTGAATTCAACAAACTCTTTTCGCCGCCTCCCATCGGTCGATATATGATTAACGTGTAACGAACCGTTAAAACCTTTTTAACATAATATCACAGCATGTGCGCGATGTCAACAGAAAAAAACCGAATCAGGCGAGAAAAGAGGAATTCCGTCAGATTGCGCAAAATCAGAATTGCCGACAGCGGATTTTTTTAGCGCCACATGATTCGTTTTTGTACGGCGCCGGCATACTCCCGCCGCGTGCTCCCGATCCGCAGGAAGATAAAGAAAAGGCCGCCCGCAAAGCGGGCGGCCGTCTGTTTGACATTTGCAAATCCCAATCAGTAATAAACTAATTAAAATTAGTCAATCTGGGACTGAAGAGAAGTAGCATCCTCACCATTGATGGCGACGAGAATTCTCTGGAAGAAAGCAATCAGAGCCTTAACAAAATTAAGGATAATCTCAAGCATTTGTTTTCACACCCTTTTTTTTGAAGTAGGTAGAAGGTTGGTTTGCATTAGTCAGCGCTAGAGATAATACCAGCGACCTTATCCTTCTTAGCGTCAAGAACTGCCGCGATCAGGACGTAAAGAGCATTGAAGAACTTTTTGATAGCCTCGAAGATGCCCTTGATATCGATGCTGCCGAGATCCATTATGATTTCACCTCCGTAAAAAAACTAATGATATGTTACTATCATTGTAAACCATTGTAACAAATTACCGGAAAAAACGCAAGAACAACAGATGATTTGTGTGTTTGATTTCTCAAACAACTTATGGCTTATTATTCCGGTAACTTTGCCGATTTGTGAACAAACTGTGAAACAGTGTTCAGCCGGCTTCAGTCTTTATTCCTTCGCGCCTTTGGCGCTGAAAAGGCGAAAGATCTGAGTCAGGACGTTGAAGAGTTTTACCAGAAAGTCGACTGCTGCTGACACCTTAAGACACCGCCCTCTCGTACGCAGTTGTTTTATGGTCTTATCATAGCATCATTTCTCGGAAAAATCAACCGATGTAAATTAATAACACAATTGTTAAACGTTTATTCAAATATTCAACAACATGAAAACATAAAACAGACAATTATTGAATATTTCTTCATTATATGCACAATGTATGCATAATGCAAAAAACGAACCGGTTCGGCCCGGCTCGTTTTTCATCTTACAGCTGATCTGCGGGAGTGGTAAGATCCTCAAAGATATCGTCCCAAGACGCTTTGATCTGCAGCTTTGCAAGAAGCTTGTCAAGAACCTCAAAGATCTTCTTGATGATTTCAATAAGACTGCTTAACATTGATATGTCACCTCACGAAAGAATGCTGAGCGCCGCTTCCTTGCTGAGAATTCTCAGCTCAACGAGAATGGTAACGATCACTCTGAAGAATTCTTTAAGATAAGCAATTACGGTATCCATAATCACAAAACCTCCGTCTGAATTTTTGTATTGAGCTCATCCGCCGAGCCCGGGGATCTCGATATGCGGAACGAAGTTGAAGAAGGCATACAGCTTTCTGATGGCTTCAAAAAGAACAAGAAGCCGACGTGCAAAATCGTTAAGCATATCCGCGCCGGTCGCGTAGTTCTCGCTGAATGTATGCGGCTCCGTTGACGGGATCACAATATTCATCTGTAACACCTCCCCGGATAAAACGGGTGCTGATTATAAACCAAAAAAGCGCCGGAAACGGATATTGTTCTGAAATATTCGTCTCCGGCGAAATTCTTCCGTCGAGAATCAGTCCTCTACGAATTTGGTCGGCTGACCAAACAGCTTCAGGATGCTGTTAACGATCTTCTTAAGGAAATTAAGGAAGGGAAGAATGTACTTGTCGATGACGTTGTAAGCTTCGTTCATTTTTTTTCACCTCCGAAAAAAGAGTAATGTTCTAATTTGCAAATGTGTCACTTACACATTGAAATTATTCGTGGGCAGGCCGAACATGGCGAGAACCTTCTGAATGAGATAAAGGAGCGCTTTGAAGCCCTCGAGGAAGGTAGCCAGGAATTCCATTGTTTCACCTCATTTACATTTTTATAGTATGAAAGCATGTTTTTACTTCGAGTATATAATACCACCGCGCGCCGAAGAATGCAAGCGAAAAAAGAGAAATCAGGTAAAAGTTTAAATATATAACAAAATGATAACACAATTTTCAAAAACGCAGCCGGTCGGACTGCGTTTTTGAAAAAGCTGTTTTTTCTGTTTCCGATCAATAACGGAAATCGGAATAATCAATATCCGCCGTCATCGTCACGCCCTTGTTATTCAGCGGGAGAACGAGAATCTTGACGGAGTGTACCTGAATGTCCGCGGTGGTGTGGTGGTGCAGGGAGACGAAATGTCCCTCGGGCGTCATGACTGCGTCGATGGTGGTGCCTCTGTAAATAACGCTGTAATTCGGATCCTTGACCGCGCTGGCAAGGCCTGCGAGCTCCTTGTCAATGTCTTCCTTGAACATGATATTGTCCGTCACCTGCGCCAGGAAGCTGCTGTCCGCGTTCGCGGGGGTGTCTTCGTCCTGCATGACGATCTGGATTTTGTAATTTCCGCCGGATTCCTCACAGGTCGCGCTCACGACCTTGGAGAGGTCGTTCAGCGTGCATTTCGCCATATGGGACTTTGCTTCGTCGGAGCCTTTCTGGGTATCGTCGATCCAGGGATCGCTCTCCGGGTGCATGCGCTTGCCGACTTCATCCTTGATGAAGTTGTCTACCATGCCCATGCCGGTGATGTTCAGATCGCCGATGGTCTGGTAGGATTTCTTGTAATATCCCGCCTCGGCTTCGTCTTTGATGGCGGTGGCGGATTTTTTGTAGAAGTTGAAGATCGCCTCCGTGCCGGTCGGCATGTCGGAGGATGCCGCAGGCGTCTCCGCCGGAGTTTCGGCGGGCGTCTCCGCCGGGGTTTCCGCAGGCTGCTGCGCCGGCGTATCGTTGCCGGAGGGCGCGGTCGTCGCTGCGGTGGTATCGCTGCCGCCGGAGGGCGCGGTCGTCGCCGCGGTGGTATTGCTGCTGCCGGAGTCCGCCGCCGGAGCCGCCGGAGTCACAGGTGCCGCAGGCGTCGCGGCGGAGCCGCTGCCGGAGGAATCGCTTGCTGGTCCCGCGCCCGTTCCGGCTCCGCCTGCCGCGGGCATATAGGGACTGTTGGGATCGTACATCATGGATACCATCAGCACGTCCTGCTCGGACGACTGTGCGGCGCAGGACGCCATGGTGAGCGCAAGGGATAACAGCATCAGAAGCGTAAATACACGAATGACGGTTTTATTCATGGCAATGGATGTTCCTTTCTGTCGGTAACCGAAGATTACGATGATATTAT
>CACYHJ010000200.1 GCA_902774165.1 Oscillospiraceae bacterium | reverse complement strand
TTACCCTTGTCAAATGCGGCCTGATCGCCCGCACCTGGGGCAACGTGAGCTGCCGGATCGACGAAAACAGCTTCGTCATCACCCCCAGCGGCATCGCCTATGAAAACCTGACCCCCGAAAAAATCGTGCTGGTCAATATCGCCGACTGTTCGTATGACGGCGACGTGAAGCCCTCCAGCGAGAAGAAGGTGCACGCGTCTGTTTACGCGCTGCGCCCGGACGCGAATTTCGTGATCCACACCCATCAGACCTATGCCAGCGCCGTCGGCGCGGTGGGGTACGATATCAACTACATGAGCGACGAGGGCGCCGATGTGATCGGTCCCGGCGTGACGATCGCCGCCTACGGCCTGCCGGGCACCAAAAAACTCAACAACGGCGTGCGCGAAGCGCTGAAGCGGTCCCCCTCCAAGGCGGTCATCATGGCGCATCACGGCGCGGTCTGCTTCGGCGAATCCTATGACGAGGCGTTCAAAGTTGCCGCGCAGCTGGAGATCGAAAGCGAAAACTTCATCAAGCGCCGCTTTGTGACCCTGACCGGCGCCGTTGCCGATCAGTTTACCGATCTTGTGAATTATTTTGCCCATCATGAGGATAAGAGCGGCAAGACCATGCCCGTGTTCGAGCATTTTGACTCAAAGCGCGAGGGCGATACCGCCGTGCTGGTTTCGAAGGAAGACGGCAGAATGATCCGTGTGAATCTCTCCTCCAGAGAAGCCCGCACCGAGACCACCCGCGCCGGGCAGGATTATACTTACAGTGTGGATCTCCATAAGGCCGTATACAACCATCGCAGCGACGTGAACTGCATCCTGCACAGCGAGGATGAGGATATCGTTGCCATGTCCCGCGCGAAGAAGCTGATCCGGCCGTATCTGGATGATTTCGCGCAGCTTGTCGGCGTTTCGATGCGTACGACCTCGTTCAATACGGGCGACGTGATGCGCAGCGCGAAGAAGGTGGCGAACCGCCGGCTCGGCAAGCGCGGCGCGGTCATGATCAAGGACAACGGCGCGCTCTGCGTGGCGGGCGACCGATACGACGCCGAAGCGGTGGAGATGGTTGTGAAGAAGAACATCAAGGCGCTGACGGCAACCGGCTCCTTCTCCCACACCAAGCCCATCAACGTGTTTGAAAGCGCGCTGATGAACGTCGTCTATAAGATGAAGTATTCAAAGAACAGGGATAAATAATGTCCGAGGGTAAGTTTATCGTCATCGAAGGTCTGGACGGCTGCGGCAAATCGACTCAGGCGCGGCTTCTGGGGGCTTATCTGCTCTCTCTGGGGCGGAATTGCTCCGTTCAGTGCGAGCCTACCAAAGGGGAGACCGGCGTTTTTCTGCGCCGGGTCCTCTCCGGCGAGGTACTCGCGTCGCCTCAGGTGCAGGCGGCGCTGTTTGCCGCGGACCGGATCGCCCACAATGACGATATTTCCGCAAAACTGTCCGCGGGGATCGACGTGATCAGCGACCGTTACTATTATTCCTCGCTTGCCTACCAGGGCGCGTACGCGGACCAGACCTGGGTGCGCGAGCTGAATACCCGCTGCCCGTATATCCGGCGGCCGGATCTGTGCGTCTTTCTCGAAGCGCCGGTGGAGGTCTGCCTTGCGCGCATCGCCGAGGGCAGAAGGGAATCCCGTCGGGAGATCTTTGAGGACGCGGAGCATCTTGAGCGTATCCGCGCCCGGTTTGACGAGGTGTTTTCCTCCCTTCCGGAGGATCATATCGTGCGCATCGACGCTTCCGGCAGCCCCGAACAGGTCCGGGCGAGGATCAACGCCGAGATAGATCAGATTCTGGTTTGCTGAGTCCGGACCCGGCAAACCTTTTTTGCTTTCGGAACAATGTGAGGACGTGAGTCTTTGTTTGCGAGATTTTATACCGTAAAAGAACATTTTGAACTGAAACCGGCGGAGATCGACCGGATTTCCGACTGGGCGGACAGCCGGCTTCTGGCGCTTTCCGTAAACAGAAAAACGCGCGTACGGCTGCGTCTTTTGGCGGAAGAGCTGCTGCTGCGGCTGATGGAGCATTACGGCGACGGGGTATCGGCGGATGCCTTCTTTGAGAAAAGCTTCGGCAGAGCGGTCCTTCGGTTTGAGATCGCCGGCGCGCCGTTCAATCCGTTGAGTGAATCCGGCAACAGCCTCGGCGACTGGAACAGCTCTCTTGTTACTGCGATCGACATGGACCCGAGATATACTTACAGCTGGGGAAAAAACGTGCTGAGGTTTGCCGTGCCGATCAAAAAAATGAGACCGGTTCTGAATCTGGGGATTGCCATTGCGGTGGGGGTCGTTGTCGGTATCCTTGGAAAGTTCCTGTGTCCGGAAAATGTGCGTTACGCGGTCACAAATACGCTCCTTCCGCCGCTTTTTGACGTCTGGATCAGAATCCTGAACGCACTTTCCGGTCCCGTCGTCTTCCTGATGGTGATCACCACGGTCCTGAACACAAAACAGATCTCAAGGCAGGGCGGCGCACGCACTTATGTGATCGGGCGGTATTTTCTGTTCAGCTTTCTTGCCGCGGCGACGGCGATTCTGTGCGCTGAACCGTTTTTTGCGTCGGCAAAATTCATTTCACCGTTTTCCGGCAGTTTGATTGAAGATGCGGCCGACCGGCTGCTGAAGTTCGTCCCGGAGAATCTGTTTGATCCGTTTATTCGTTCCGATACGCCTCAGCTGCTGGTGCTCGCGTTTGTGGCGGGCGGCGCGATCATCGTTCTCGGCAACCGGGTCGCAGAGCTGAAAAAAACGATTCAACAGATCAATATGGTGGGCCTTCAGCTTACAAAATGGGTCAGTCTTCTGGTGCCGCCTTTCCTCTCTCTCTTTCTGGTGCTGAAGATCTGGAGCGCGCAGACAAAGACGTTATCCGGAATCTGGAAGCCTGTGGCGATTTCGGTTCTCACCGCCGTTTGCTTCCTGCTTCTCGCGGCGCTCGTGCTCTCTGCCCGGATGCGGGTGCGCCCGGCGGTATTATTGAGAAAACTGTGGCCGGATTTCCTGACAGTCCTCAGTTCCGGCAGTCTGGATGATTTTCTTGCCGACGCGCAGCGCAGCAGCTCGGAGCGTCTGGGGATCGACCGGGATTATATCAGGATCTGTCTTCCGCAGGGGTTGGTTCTGTATATGCCGCTGAGTGTGATCGGGATTCTGACTTTTACGATCTATGTCGCGCATTGCAATGAAATTTCGATCAATGCGGTGCAGTGCGTTGTTGCAATGCTTTTGGCTGTTCTGCTGTTCATCGCGACGCCTCCGGTACCCGGCGCGAATCTTCTGGCTTACACTGTGTTTTTTTCCTGGCTCGGGCTGCCGGGAGAGACGCTGATCGAAGCAATGTTTTTCGATATCGTCTTCGGGATCGTCGCGTCCGCGGGGAATCTCACCCTGCTGGAAATCGAAACCGCTTTCGAGGCCAACAGATTCGGTCTGCTGAAGGTCGAAAAGCTGCGCGCGCCCGGAATCAAAAAATCAACGTGACGCGGCGCCCGCCGCTGGCCGGTTTTTTGTCGGCTTTTCCCGAGAAGCAGGATATCACGTGAATGAACGGCGTCTGCAAATCACAGCAGACCCGAAAAAAAGGAGAATGGATATGCCGTATATCAAACTGAACACCACCGCCGAGGTCGGCGAGGAAAAGGCCGAGGCGCTGAAAGCGAAATTCGGCAAGGCGATCGAGTGCTTCCCCGGTAAAACGGAGCAGTGGCTGATGGTCGGGATCGAAGACCGGCAGAGACTGTGGTTCCGCGGCGACAACAGCCGGGATCTGGCGATCCTCGACGTGGAGCTGCTCGGCCGGCTTCCCGAGGACGCGAGCGCCCGTATGACCGCGGCGATCTGCCGTATTCTGGAGGAGGAGCTGAACATCGCCCCGGACTGCGTTTACGTGAAGTATAGCGGTTACGCGAACTGGGGCTGGAACGGCGGGAATTTCTGAGCTTTCCGTATGATCGGGCCGGCCCGGGTTCCGGCGTTCGGCGCCGGTCATCCGAAGACTGAAAAACGGGCGGGGGCCGTAAGCGCGTTCCCCGCTCCTCGCAATCCCGCAGAATATGAGATTTCCGGCAGGCATTTGGTCCTGCCGGTTTTTTTGCCGTAAGACGGGGATGTAAATTCTTGACAAATCTGAAGAAAAGGTATAAAATATAATAGATACATTATATAATGTAAGGCGATATGCCGAACGGAGGTCTGATTTATGAAAACGGGATTGAAGCGGTTGTTCATCGCCGTGCTCGCTTGTCTGCTGGTGGCGGGAGCTTTTCCCCTCTACGCATTTGCGGACGGGTCGTTCGACTATGAGGTGCACAGCGGCGGCATCGCGGTGTACACCTATTATTCCGGCGCCGTCTCCAGCGTCCAGTTCCCCACGTGGACCAGTTACAACGGGCAGGACGACCTGATCTGGTATAACGGCACGGCGGGTTCGTGGAACGTCAAGGGCAACTATTACAACTATGCCGTCTGGTTCCCGATCAGCGACCACAACAACGAGAGCGGAACGTATATCACCCACGTTTACGTGAACGGCGCCAGCGTCGCGGGCGGTACCTACGAGGTTAACACAAGTCCGTCGATCCTGCGCTCGACCACCGTTCAGAACGGCACCGCGGGATATTACGCTTACGCCTACGTGAGCGACAACGGCACCTCCGGGATCACGCGGGTCCAGTTCCCCACGTGGACGGAGTACAACGGCCAGGACGATATCCAATCCGATTGGGGCTCGAACTCAGCCGCCAGCGGCACCGCCGGCTCGTGGACCGTCGACGGACAGAGCTACAATTATCAGTATTACGTCAGCTTTGCCGCGCACAACGGCGAGACCGGGCGTTACAATACCCATATTTACGCCTATAACGCGCTCGGGCGCACTGCCGCCGTCGGACTCAGCTTTACACCGAATTTCACCGCGCCGTCCATTGCAAAGGCGGTTGCCGTGCAGGACGGTACGGGCGGCTTCTGGCTGTATGCGAACGTGGTGACGAACGGCGGTTTTGATATCGCGAGGGTCCAGTACCCCACGTGGACCGACAACAACGGTCAGGACGATCTTGTGGGCAGCTGGGAGACCAACGGCTCCATCACCGGTTCGTCCGGCAGCTGGACGGTCAACGGCGAGACTTACAACTCCCGTTTCTACGTCAACGTTTCGGCGCATAATAACGAATACGGTTCTTATACCACGGATATCTATCCCTTTAACAAGGGCGGCATCCGCGGCACCGGCAAAAGGATCATTTATGCTTTTAACTTCAACGTCGGCGTCAATCCGAACGGCGGGACGTGGAGCGGCTCTTCCTCTGCGCAGAACGTGAGCGGAACGGTCGGGGCCGTCAAGACAATCGCAGATCCCACGCCTCCGACCGGCTATCATTTCACAAGCTGGACCAAGGGCGGCGTCGGCACGTGGAACGCTTCTTCGAAGCAGTTCACCATCGGCGTCGGCGACG
>CACYHJ010000199.1 GCA_902774165.1 Oscillospiraceae bacterium | reverse complement strand
AGAATAGGAAATATATAAAATATCTTCCGATGCGGCGATCCTGCCGTTCAGCGCGGCTGCGCCGTCAGGCGAGAGATCATATCCCGCGTGATCGTTTTCCGACCGGGTCACCGTATTCAGCGCGTCGACGATTTCCCGATACCCGCCCGTCACGGAGCCGATTCCGAACTGGTCCAGCATCAGATCATAAACTCCCTTGACCGGCGCGGAGAGTCCGTCCGCGGCGAAGCAGAGCGAGGCGATCAGCTCGGTCGTGTCGGAACACCCGACCACCGAACCCAGATCGTCAAGGATGCAGGTCAGGGACGACCCGTTGTGGGGCGCGCAGAGCGTCACGACGCTGTTGACGAGCTCCGCTTTGCCGCCGGCAAACAGGGGCGATATCTCGCCGCCCGCGGCAAGCTCGTCCGCGTCGCCGTACGCGAGAAGGGACGCCAGCAGCCGGACCGTCGCTCCGCCGAAGGAGTGGCCCACGAGATTGATCTTGCCGTGCGCCCCGGACTGCCCCCAATCCGGGATCAACGCCTGCGAATAGGTTCTGCCGAAGCGGGCGTGGTGATGCGCGGCGGAATGAGCGGCGCCGTAGTCGACGGTTCCGCCGGTCAGGATTGCGTAAAGCTCGCACGCCCGGTCCCAGGCGCTGGAAACAGGCCCGACGGAGGGCGTATGGACCTCATACCCCTCGCCGCGCAGATATTCCGCAAGATCTCCGGTTTCGGCGCCCCAGTATTTTGAAATATTGCTGACGCCCGTGCCGTCGCCCCAGCCGCCGAGCCCGTGCACCAGCACGAAGGGATAATCCACGTTCTCCGCCGGAACGGAGCTCTGCGCGGGAGCCGGCTGCGTTTCGGTTTCCCGCCCGCGCTGCGTCAGCCCGGCAGAATCGCCGTCTGCGCCTCCGCCGTTCTTTCCGAACAGATGCGCCGCCGCAATCACACCGGCGATCAGCACGCAGAGCGCCGCAAAACAGACCAACGCGGCAAACGCGATCTTTTTCTTTTTTATGTTTGTTCCGGGATCTTCTTTCCGCTCTGCCTCGCCGCCGTCCGGCGCCTGGTCTGCGTCGCAGTCCTCATGCGCTTCCTCCGGCGCGGGGTCAGCGGTCTCCGGCTGCTGCGCCTCCTTCTGCGGCGCTTGAGTCTCCGCGCCGTCAAACAGCAGGTAATCCGCGCTCACGTCAAACAGGACGCTGAGCGCGCGGATCTTATCGGTATCCGGCGTCGCGGCGTCGGATTCCCATTTTGAAACGGACTGCCTTGAAACGTCCACCGCCTCTGCCAGCTGCAGCTGCGACAGCCCGGCTTTTTTGCGCAGATATTGTATTTTTTCACCCAGCGTCATTGAAATTCCCCTTCTGTTTTTCCGGATCTTATCCTCCATCATAGAGCGAACGCCGCAGTTTTTCAACCAACCCGGCTTTCCATTGGGCAAAAAATAGATGTAAACCTGAGTTTACATCTCAATTTTCATACAGATGATCGACGATGTGTTTGATTATGAAATAAACATCGCGTCGCCGAAGGAGAAGAAACGATATTTCTCCCGAATCGCCTCGGCGTAGGCGTTCAGCGTGTTTTCGCGCCCGGCGAGCGCGGAGACCAGCATAATCAGCGTGCTTTCCGGCAAATGGAAATTCGTGATCAGCGCGTCGATGCATTTAAAATGATAACCGGGATAAATAAATATGGAGGTATTTTCCGCTTTCGGCGTGATGCGTCCTGTCTCGTCCGCGTCGGATTCCAGCGTGCGGCAGCAGGTGGTGCCCACGGCGATGACCCTGCCGCCGTTTGCTTTCGTTTCATTGATCACGGACGCCGCTTCTTCGCTCACGGTATAAAACTCGGAATGCATTTTATGATCCTCGATTTTTTCCGCTTTGACCGGGCGGAAGGTCCCCAGACCCACGTGCAGGGTGACGCGGGCGATCCTAACGCCCTTCGCCTCGATCTTGCGCAGCAGCTCCGGGGTGAAATGCAGTCCTGCGGTGGGCGCGGCGGCGCTGCCCCGCTCCCGGGCGTACACGGTCTGATAGCGGTCCTTATCCTTCAATTCATGCGTAATATAATGAGGGAGCGGCATCTCGCCGATGCGGTCCAGCACTTCATAAAACACGCCCTCATATTCAAAACGGGCGATCCGGTTGCCGTTATCGAGCACCGAGACGACCTCGGCGCGCAGAAGCCCGTCTCCGAAGGCGAACCGCGCGCCCTCCTTCGCCCGTTTGCCCGGGCCGCAGATACACTCCCATTCGTCGTTTCCCTTCGGGCTGAGCAGCAGGAATTCCACCCGGGCGCCGGTTTCCTCCTTGACCCCGTAAAGCCGGGCTGGCAGCACCTTCGTATCGTTCAGAACAAGGCAGTCCCCCGCCCGCAGATAATCTATAATATCGCGGAAGTGCGCGTGGGCAACCGCGCCGGTTTTTTTATCCAGCAGCATCAGCCGCGACGCGTCGCGGGGCTCGATAGGCTCCTGCGCGATCAGTTCTTCCGGGAGATCGTACCAAAAATCTTTTTTATCCATAGCTGTCACCGAAAAATTGAAAAAAAAATTGACTTTATAAATATTTAGTGTTATTATAATCTAAATGCGCGTATATCGTAAATGATAAGCGTCATTTCACACGGTCCTGTTTATTATACATGATTGAGACAATAAAAACAAGACCGAAATATATCTCGGAGGTCGTCGGAAATGAAACAGTATAACGTCGGCGTCATCGGCGCGACGGGCATGGTGGGGCAGCGGTTTTTAACGATTCTTGAAAACCATCCCTGGTTCAACGTAAAAGTGCTTGCCGCATCCGGGCGCTCCGCAGGAAAAACCTATGAAGAAGCCATCGGCAGCCGTTGGGCCATGAAGGTCCCGATGCCGGAAAAATATAAGAATATGATCGTGAAGGACGCGGAGAACGACGTGGCAGAAATCGCCGCGGCGGTGGACTTCGTATTCTGCGCGGTCAATCTTTCCAAGGACGAGACCAAAGCGCTCGAGCTGAAATACGCCCTCGCCGAATGCCCGGTGATGTCCAACAACAGCGCGAACCGCTTCACCGACGACGTGCCGATGATCATTCCCGAGCTGAACGCGGACCACGCCGCCGTCATTGAGGCGCAGCGAAAGCGGTTGGGCACGAAGCGCGGCTTTATTTCCGTAAAGTCCAACTGCTCCCTGCAGAGCTACGTGCCCGCACTCTTCCCCCTTGACAAGGCGTTCGGCGTGAAGGACGTTCTGGTATGCACCTATCAGGCCATTTCCGGTGCGGGCAAGACTTTTGAGCGCTGGCCGGAGATGATCGACAACGTGAACCCCTATATCGGCGGCGAGGAAGAAAAGAGCGAGCGCGAGCCGCTCAAGATCTGGGGCACGGTGGAAGACGGAAAGATCGTTCCCGCTTCGCGCCCGAATTTTACCGCGCAGTGTCTGCGCGTCCCGGTCAGCGACGGCCACATGGCGGCGGTATTTGTCCGCTTCGAGAAAAAGCCGTCGAAGGACGAGATCCTGAACGTGTGGAAAAACTTTTCCGGAAAGCCTCAGGCGCTGAAGCTGCCGAGCGCGCCGGAGCAGTTTCTGAACTATTATGAGGAAAACGATATGCCTCAGACGAGGCTCTGCCGCGACCTTGACAAGGGCATGGCGATCCATGTGGGCAGGCTTCGCGAGGACACCCAATACGACTACAAATTCGTCTGCCTGTCTCACAACACCCTCAGAGGCGCGGCGGGCGGCGCCGTGCTGATGGCGGAGCTGCTTTGCGCAGAGGGATACATTGACAACAAGGAGTAATGCATTATGAAGACACCCGTATTCACCGGCGCTGCCGTTGCAATTATCACCCCGTTTACCGAAGACAATAAAATCAATTACCCCAAGCTCAAGGAGCTGATCGAATACCAGATCGCAAACGGCACCGACGCCGTCGTGATCTGCGGAACCTCCGGCGAGAGCCCCTGCATGCCCCACGAGGAACATCTGGAGGCGATCCGGTTCGCGGTTGACGTCGTGGGCAAAAGAGTACCCGTCATCGCGGGCACCGGCAGCAACGACACCGCCTATGCGATCGGCCTTTCCAACGACGCGGAAAAGCTGGGCGCGGACGCGCTTCTGATGGTCACGCCTTATTACAACAAGACCTCCCAGACCGGCCTGATCAAACACTACCACACCATCGCGGACAACGTGAGCGTGCCGATCATCGTTTACAACGTCCCGTCAAGAACCGGCGTGCGCATCACCGCCCAGACCTATAAGGCGCTCTCGGAGCATCCGCGCATCAACGGCACCAAGGAAGCCAGCGGCGACATCAGCCTTGTGGCGGAGACCCGTATGCTCTGCGGCGACGAGCTGAACATCTGGTCCGGCAACGACGATCAGATCCTCGCCATCACCGCGCTGGGCGGCAAGGGCGTGATTTCCGTTCTCTCTCACGTTGCCCCCAAAGCGGCGCACGACATCGTTATGGAGTGCATCAACGGCAATCTCGAAAAAGCGAGAGAGCTGCAGATTGAATGGTTCGACGTGTGCAGAGATCTGTTTATCGACGTGAACCCGATCCCCGTCAAGGCTGCGCTGAACATGATGGGCTGGGACGTGGGCAAATGCCGCCTTCCCCTGACCGATCTCAGCGAGCAGGCCGAGGCGCATCTGCGCGCCACGCTCAAGAAGCACGGTCTCGTAAAATAATCTGAGGACCAAAGGGTTTTATTGTGCGGAAAAGCCGATAAAACCCTTATTTCATTTTATTAAAGATAAGGATGATCAACTATGGTAAGAATTATTCTGAGCGGTATCAGCGGCAGGATGGGCAACAAGATCGCGGAGCTCGCCGCGGGACGCGACGACGTGAAGGTCGTTGCGGGCGTGGATCTGAGCGACGCTCCGCGCCTCGACGGGATCCCCGTATTCACGTCCTTTGACGAGCTGGCGGTCACCGGCGACGTGATTGTGGATTTCTCGAATCCCTCTGCCCTGCCCTCGATCCTCGCATATATGGAACGAACCGGCACTCCCGCGGTGCTGGCGTCCACCGGATACACAAAAGAACAGGAGGACGCCGTAAAAAATACTGCGGAGAAGGCGGCGGTCTTCCGCAGCGCCAATATGTCCATCGGCGTGAACGTGCTGTCGATCCTCGCGGAAACGGCGGCGAAGCTGCTGGGAGAGGATTTTGATATCGAGATCGTCGAAGCGCACCACGGCAAGAAGCTGGACGCGCCCAGCGGCACGGCCAAATCTCTTGCGGCGGCGGTCGAGAAAGGGCTTTCCTTCACCCCGGAATACGTTTACGAGCGGGAGAGCCGCCGGCAGGCCCGCGACCATAAGGAGATCGGCATGCACGCCATCCGCGGCGGCACCATCGTGGGCGAGCACGAGATCATTTTCGCCGGGCGCGACGAGATCGTCACCATCAGCCATTCGGCGCGTTCCCGCGATATTTTCGCCGTCGGCGCGCTGAACGCGGCGAAATTCCTTGCGGACAAGAAAAACGGCGTTTACTCCATGACGGA
>CACYHJ010000198.1 GCA_902774165.1 Oscillospiraceae bacterium | reverse complement strand
GCCGCCGTCTTTGACGATGAGCGAATCGTCGGAAGAATAGACCCGTATCTGCTCTGTCAGATCAGCACGCGGGATTTCCCGTCCGTCCGGGGTGATTTCGGCGATGCGGGCAAAAACATCCTGAGGCGGCTCGCCCTTTTTGAGCGAGGAGCCGAAGTTTTTGTTGATATACATTTTGAATTGCGAGCGTTTTTTCTTGTCGTCTTCGCCTCCCTGGCCTGCCGCTCCGGCAAGCGCCGCGCCGGCTCCCAGCGTGCCGAGGATAATGATCGAGGGGATGGTTGTACCTCCGTCTTCACCCGCTTCATCCTTTGCGTAGGTGTCCGCTACAGCGTTTTGCTTGGCGACGTCGGGAGTCAATTCTCCCGTCCCTTCTCCGACGGTAACGGTGGGACGAATGCTTTGCAGGGCGGGATATATGGTATTGACCGCAAGGTCACGGCAACTAACGTATTCGTCGTACATTTTCGCTGTGGTTTCATCCGCCGCCATTGTGCCGTTATCATACCACACATATGTGCTGACAGAGGCGCCGCAGACGAAATAGATGCCCGGATACGCATCCGATTTCAGATAAATGAAGGTTTCCCACATTTCCGTTTCATTTTTCAGCGCCTCGATCCTATTGATCACGCCGCCGGCGGAAAGGATATCCCCGGTACCGTTTGCATTAGGCCGTTCGATCCAATCGTAGTGATAGGTGGAAAACATGACGCCGTCTGACAACGTCGTTTCTTTGCATTCGTACTTATCCTTTTCATGGGGCGTTCCGTCCGGATTTTTCTGATGTTCTTCACGCTTTTCCGCAATGAATTCCTCCCACGATTTACCCCAACGCTTCAGATCGGCGTCGGTAAACACACCGATCACCTTCGGACCGCAGGTGACATCGGCGCTGATATAACTCATGATCGCGCTGCCGACCGACGATCCGCCGTCGTAGTAATCGGCGCTGCGATACCATGCGTACCGGTCGTAAGGAAGCTCCTTCGTCGTTGCTTTTTTATGGGCGCTTCCCGTTTTTTCATGCTCGGCGCCGTACCATTCATCCTCCACGTATTCATAGGTGCGCCCCTCTGTAAAATAGGTGGTGTAGGAACCCGGAAGGTCAAAATGGAAGGTGATCGGCTGCTCATAAACCGTCTTATCGTAAAATCTGCTTTCGCCGAGTTGTATCAGTCGATACGTTGCGCGAATGTCGCCGCCCGAACGCCGTACTTCCGGCGTCCAGGAAAGCTGAGACCTGTCATAATAGGTCGTTTTGTCCTCGATTTTGCATTCCACGTCGTAAGCGTCGCTTTTCTTATACTTGGCGTAGTCAAACAATTCCGCAGCGAACACGGTGCTTCTGAGCGTAAAGACAAAGGACAGCATCAGCATCACGGCCGAAATGCCCCGTATGATTCTTTTCCGGATGGTCATACCGCAGTCGCCTCCTTTTTATTGCCGAATACAATGGTCAGCACAATTCCCGCAATCACGCACACGCCGCCGAAAATGACCGGCAGCCAGCCGAACGGGATCGCCGAGAGGAGCGCGCCGAGCGCAAAGCCGTATGTAACACCCGAGAGCAGTCCGGCGGCTTTTTCGTTATTTGCGATTCGTGACGCTCCGACCTTGCTTGCCGTCAGCGATTGTGCGAAACGATAAAGGAATCCGTTCCCGCGACCGAGCGCCATCACGCCGATCAACGCGCCGGATATGGCGGGCATTGTGTCTGTCAGAGATGCGCTTCCTGCAAAGAATTGATACACGATCAAAGCGCCGCCTGCACCGAGAAGGAGCCGGACGAGATTACTCGTTTTGAAGTTTGCGCCGCTGAATATGGATTTGAATCCGCCGCCAAGAGACTTGAATCCACCCGTAAACAGCGAAAAGAACATAGTCACGACCGTCGTTTTTCCAAGCAAACCTCCAAGCCAGCCGGAAACTGTACGGCCGACGCCGCCCTGCGCGAAGGTCAGAAAGTTCAGTATGCCGATGTGGATACCGTTATGGGAGAGGATCATCATCACGACCCACACCACGGCGATCACGCCCGCGATGATGAGCTTGCTCCGCTGCTTATTCTTGAACAAGCCGACAAAACTCTGTCCAAAGGATTTTATACCGGATAGGATAGTCTTAAACGGGCTCAAAATTTCTGTACTGTTTGTAACAGCGCCGGAAACACCGCCGAAGGTGCCAAGAACCGCTTCGCCCGGTTGGGAAGATGCGATCTGCTCGGTCAGGTTGGAGAGCGGCGTCCGAACAGCCTCTGCCGCCGCAGACCGTACCTGCGATGCCGCCGCCGATGCGGCTTGTTTTGCCGCTGTCTGAATCGATTGCTCCGATACAGGCGTTTGCGCCGGTGTTTGATGATGCACTGATGGATTGTTCGGAACGCTGCCCACCGGATTACCGCATTTATCGCAGAATTTTGCGTTATCCAGCAGCTTGTTCCCGCATCTCGGACAGAACATAACGGAACCTCCTTGCGAATTTTGGTTTACCTCAGAATACATTATACTACCATAATAAGGATCATCTCAAGAGTTGACAGCGGGTTGTCATTGACAGATTTTCGGTCAACTCGTTGATTATTCGCCTGCTTTGTGCTAAAATGACTATGATATCATAGTAGGAGACAAGCCTATGTTCAGTGAGAGACTCAATAAAATACTCACCTTGCTCGACGTGACTTCGGGGGATTTTGCGCGCTTTGCCGGATGCGATAAATCCTATATCAGCCGTATGACAAGCGGCGCGAGAATCCCGAAAAACGGCGGAGCGGGCGCTTGGCGGATCGTAGACGGCATATACTCCTGCGCCGATGAAAAAGGCAAAACCGCCGGGATTTGCGAGCTGATTTCCTGTAAAGAGCAAAACTCCGCAGACGCCATCAAGGCGCAGATCATGGCTTGGCTCTACGACGGAGAAGACGCTGCACCGAAGAAACCCAAACCTCCGAAGGATAAAGTGCCCTACCGCGTGTTCGGGGAAAAGCTGGACACTGTTATGGAGCTTGCGGAGATATCCAACATTCGTCTGGGGAATCTGGTCAATATCGACACTTCTTACATAAGTCGATTCCGAAACGGACTGCGATCCCCGAAATCCAACTCGCACACTATGGACGCCATATGCACCGCTTTACTGCACAGACTCGGCGAGCAGAATAAAATGAAACAACTTGCGGCTCTTTTGAAAGCTGACCCCGACGCGCTGACGGACGAAGAAGAGGCGTTTATGCTGTTTCACGACTGGCTGTACGATACCGAAAAGACCGACAGCAGTTCGGTAATTGAAAAACTGCTTGAAAACATCGACACTTTTTCCTTAGACGCAAAAACGCCGCTGCCTTCTTTTGAGGAGGTCGCGGCAACAGTCAAATGTGAAGACACTGTATATTTCGGCTCGGCAGGCTTGCAAAACGCGGTGATCCGTTTCCTCGCAAGCGTGATCTCCGGCGGAGGAAAAGAACTCTATTTATACTCCGACCAGAATATGAACTGGCTGACCGACCCTGCGTTTCGCATAAAATGGGCGGCGCTGATGCTCGGATGTGTGCAAAAAGGAATTAAGATTCACGTTATTCATAACGTTGACCGCGATGTTTCCGAAATGATCGAGGCGATCATCAGCTGGCTGCCGCTCTATATGTCGGGAATGATCCGTTCCTACTACTGCAAAAAGCAGAAGAACTCCCGGTTTTCCAATACGATCTTTTTATGCCCGGGCGTTGCCTGCATTAAGGGCAGCAATGTGATCGGCACGGAAGACCAAAGCGGCGAATACCGTTACGACACCGATCCGGAAATTTTGGAGATACACCAAGCAGCGTTTCGCGGACTGCTCGATGATGCGAAGCAGCTTGTGAGAATATTCGGTAATCTCGAAAGCGAAGGGCTCATTCACACGGGCAATTCGGGTGTGACGGTGCTCGGAACTACGCTGCCGCTTGCCACGATGCCGAAAGAAACGCTTGTTTCGATCCTTGAACGCTGCGGCGCTGACGAAACCGTGAAGAACAGGGCGTTTTCCGTTTGGGATAGTCGGAAGAGATTGCTGGCCGATACGCTGAGCGGATCATTCGTCCACGAGTGCATTCCCGTGGCGGATGAGGAAAGCTTGTTCAGCAACAAAGTCTCTGCGGATATCCCCGGCATCACTGTAACATATACGCCGAAGGAGTATGCGGAGCATATACGGAATATCATGGCGCTGTCGGAGGAAAATCCGCAATATCGTTTTTACGCTTTGCCGGACGCACCCTTTGACAACACGCAGATCGTACTTTTCGACGACCTCGTAACGGTTAGCCGGCTGAACACCCCGCAGGTCACGTTTTTGATTTCACATCCGGCTATGTACGAAGCCTTTACGGCGTATGCGGACAGTATTACAGCCCGCTACAAGCAGGACAAGCTTTCGACAAAGAGACTGCTGGAACGGTATTTGTAATCGTGTAAGAATGTGCGGAAACGCCCAATCAGAAAAGCAAAAATATATTACTGATGGGGCGTGTCATCTATATGTACTAAACGGGCGTTACGAACAAATTACGAATGGTAGATTTGCATTTTTCAAAAGCCCTATAAAAAGCGCAAAAAAGTACCGAAATCCGTAGGATTTCGGTACTTTTTATGGTGGAGATAAGCGGGATCGAACCGCTGACCTCTTGAATGCCATGGAAGAATCACGACTTTTATACTGTATAAGTTGCGGAAAATATGTAAATATCAGCATTATTCAGAACTTTTCTGGGCACAAATATTATATATTTTCCATGTGTTCCACACCCGTTCCGTTTGTATTCCGTACGGGATTCGCGCTGTATCAGAGAAGTCATTTCCAGGGCTCTGTTGTGGCTTCACATGTGGTATTCATCCTTGCCCTGTGTAATTCCATACAGGGCGACGAATACAATAACCCTATGTGGATTATTGTAGCGGACGCCGGTGCGACGGTCAACAGGATTAACACCCTAAGCCTTCCGATTTCCCGGTTTGTTTGCTGCAACACGCCTCCTTCCATCCTCGGAAACCGCCTTTCCATGCTGCCGTTTTTCTGCAATCTACCCCCTGCGTCAGCACGGATATTGACTTCGGGCTGCTGGCGAAGATTGGGAGGTTGCGTGCGTTCCTTATTGACTTATACACCCAACGGGTGTATTATGATGGGGCGAGGTGATTCAAATGGATATTCGTGAGATGAGAAATCGTCTTGGTGAAACGCAGAGCGAGTTTGCCGACCGATATCACATTCCGTTTCGCACCATTCAGAACTGGGAGGTCGGTGCGCGTGTGCCTCCTGCATACATCAAAAGTCTTCTGGAGGACCGTGTAAGGGCAGACCTTGTGAATCGCAGGACCGTTGCACTTCCGAAGTATGATCCAAAGAAAGTGGATCTTCCGAAGCGGGGCGATTTCATTGGCTCCCTTTCATGGCTGAGAGCGGTGGGCGAGCAGATTGGCCAACCGATTATCTTTGCTCTGGATGAGGCGCGATTGCCTTGGCGAGAACGTAGTCTTTGCGCTTGACGAAGCATTGATGTGTCAGGGGCATTTTGGCGGTCGTAGTGATGAGTATCTCGTATGGGTCTACGGAGATGATTCCCTGTCGAGGTTTAACGGCGTAGTCGTACTCGGCGATCATGTGAGTTCCTACCATGTGCAGGAAAAGAACGGCCTGCGCTATACAGACTTCAACCGGACAATTGCCGATGCGCTTGCCAATGAACCCATTTTGGATATGCAGGGCATTACAGAAGCACTCAGTCGTTACTACTACAAAAACGGCAGCAGCTTTGCGGGATTGTTCCCTCCCCCCGAGTACGAGGAAGCATTTTCAAAACTGGCGGATGAAGCCATCCACTATTATAATAGCTAAAGAGGGTGATGACATGAATCTATCCGCAGAGGAAGAATTGATGTATGCTGTGATGAACGCAGTTTTCAGCAGTGGTATCCCCATTGATTTCAAAGGAGCGATGGTGCTGAAAGCCTGTCTGCTGGAGGCCGCTCTACAGGAAAACGGAATCAATCTCCATGTGGATCTATACAGGATGTACGGCGAGGGTC
>CACYHJ010000197.1 GCA_902774165.1 Oscillospiraceae bacterium | reverse complement strand
CGATTTCCGACAGCGGAAAATTCATAAACCGTCCGGACGCGGCAGCCTGTTTCAGGTCGAAATAAAACTCCTTTTCGCTGAGGCCGAGCACCTCGGCAAGCGCGGCAAGCCCTTGCCGCGAAGCCTCTTCTTCCTCCGGTTCCGTCAACGGTTCCGTCGTCTCGGCTTCCCCCGCGGGGCTGTCGCCCGTCGGAGCAAGCGGCGGCTCAAACGCCGGGTTCAGCGAACCGTCCGGCAGAAGAAGCCCGATCCCCACCGCTTCCGCAAAAAGATCGTATTCGTGAATTTCAAAGTACCCGTCGTCCTCCTGCGCCGCAAGCGCGGAAAACGCCCCGGGCAGCAAAGCAAACACAACTGCAATGACCGCCGCCGCTGCCGTAATCCGTTTCATCGTTCCGTCTCTCCCCCGGTCAGCGGCTCGGAATAATACTCCACGACATACTCTTTGCCGTAGCCGCTGGACTGTCTGTGATTGTCGATCAGCTCAATAACGACCGCAGCCGCGATGATCAGCAATACCGCCGCCACTGCTGCGAGGATCCCCGTGCGCAGGCGGGTTCTTTTTTTAATGAACTCCAGATCCGCTCCGTCCGACATCAGGCTTTGCGCAAGCTCCTGCGGAGCGCCGAACCGCTCATAAAGCGCCTCAACGCTGCCGATCTCCTCCTGCGGGAGCTCGCCGATCTCCTCCCGCAGGCGGGAGAGAAAGGCCTTTTTCTCCGCCGCGGGACACTGAATCAGCGCGCCGGTCTCTTTAATATATCTTTCAATCATATTATTCTTCAAGGTCGGCACCTCCCCTTCTGTCGAGAATCATATCCACTCCGGCAACGATCTCGTCATACTCTCTGATCAGCGTTTCCAGATATTTCCTGCCGCTGTCGGTGATATTATAGACGCGCCGGGTGCGCTTTTTGCCGACCAGCTCCACCCGCTGGCTGACAAACCCGGCGTTCTCCAGCCGGAACAGAATCGTGTAAAGCGTTCCCTCCAGCATGGTATACCGGCCGCCGCTTTTTTCATTGAACAGCTGAATGATGCGATAGCCGTACAGCTCCTCCTCCTGCAGAAGATACAGGATGAGAAGCTCCGCCGTGCCGCGTTTGAAATTGTCCTGACTCTGACTCATAACACCACTCTGATCTTTGATAGCTTCAATATACCACAATAAATCCTACTTGTAAATACATTTACACTAAATATATTCTTGACAAACGGATTTTTCTATGCTAAAATACAATCGCGGGAAGCTTTTGCGCTCAGATCTCCCGCGATGCGTTCATAAAGAGGAAGAGGACGCGTCATATGCGCCGGAGTACGGGCGCGCGACCGCGCTCCGGTTGCGAATCAGGAAACACAGAAAGGATGACGATTATGAAAAAATCACTGCTCAGGGCAGCCGCGCTGCTGCTCACGCTTGCGCTTCTGTGCGGGATCGTTCCCCTCGCTGCGCAGGCAAGCCGCTTTGAAGCCGGCGCGAACGAGGTATTTCTGATTCTCAGAACGCCGCAAAGTCAATACGACCTGCGCACGGCGGAAGGGCTGCGGGCGTACATTCTCTCCTGCACCTCCCCGTTCCGGCATTCCGTCGGCGACGTGGTCAAGGACTGCGCCGACGCGGTGAAATCCGCCGAAGTCATCTATACGCAGGAAGAAAACCGTCTTTCCGTCGTACGGGTCGGCATCGCGGAGGACAAGAAAGACCACACGTATGAGCTCGGGGTGTTGCTGCAGCAGAACGAGGACGTGCTGGACGTTTCCACACAGAAAACGGATCCCGTCGGCGACCCCTGGGTTTACGCCTACGGAACCTTTACCTCCGAGGGGTATTCCGTCACCTTACGCACTTCGGGCCTTGCAGATCTGCAGAAAATCGAATTCCGTTTCGATTATAATGAAAGCACGCTGCAGGCGCTGGATATGAACGTCGTCGTAAACGCTTTCGGCGGCCTCCCGTTCTACACCATAACGGAGAAAAAGGAAACCGCCTGCCGCCGGGTCACGGTTACGCCCGTCGCAGGGATCCGCATCACCGGGTTTGAAGACCTGTTCACCCTCCGGTTCGCAACGCGCGCCGCCGGGGACATGGATTTCGCCGTCTTCTGCCTTCTGACGGACGCGCAGGGGGAAACGCAGAGCGTCCCTGTCACGACAAGGCTGAACAAGAGCATTCCCGCGCCTTATCCGCAGGAATACGCGGGCGACATGTTTGATATTTTCATCAACGACGTCAGCTTCTGCGCCATCCGGAACGAGCTGTTTCAGGATCCTGCCTATCGTGAGACGCTCTTTGCCCAGGCGTACGACCTGTATCGGGAACATCTTCAGCCGAAGGTTCTCACCGGGGCCAACGAGACAAGCGCACAGGGGCTCCCGAACCGCGAAGGCTGCAGCCGTTTTGTCTCCGTTATATTCCCGTCTGACGCCGCCTCCGACGAAGCGAAGGATTACACCGCTTACAACACGGAAAAGCTCAGTCAGATCGCGTCCCTGACGAAGGAGGTCCTGTACGTCTCCCGCACCACGCCCTGCGCGGTCGTGCTGACCGACGGGACAAAGCAGACGCTGGACGCCGTAAGCGCAGCCCAGGCGGTGGAATGCGTTACCGACCCGTTCCAGCGGTACTACGGCGACGTTTGTTTCGGCGACACCTTCGGCCTTGACCCGGAGCAGGCCTGCAACTCCGCCGCGGCGCGGATGATTTTGCTCCATTGCGCCGGTCTGAAAGCCGCCGCAACCGAAAAAACGGCGTTTCTGGCAAAGGACGAGCGGCTGTTCTATCTGTTCTGCGACGTCAACCGGGACAACAAAATCACCTCCGCGGACGCGCGGCTCATGCTGCGCATGGCAACAAAGCTCGACGACCCGAACGATTACCGCGTCGCCTTCCCCTCGGATTGGGAGCTCTATTGGAATATCGGCATTTTCGCGCAGGACGCATGAGCGCCCGCGCTGCCGAAAATGAGAAAAAATAAAATCAGTCAGCCGAAAGCTATTGATTTCGGCTGACGTTTTCTTTATAATGGATGAAAGTAACCGAAAAGAAGGCGTTGTTATGCAGGGCGTTGCTCAGACGATCATTTCCATTATCACCGCGTTTCTTTCGATCTTCACCCTCCTGATCGGCGCGGGAGAACAGCACACCGGGACCGACGAGCTGGAGCTGGTCGGGACGCAGAAATATGTGTTTCTCGACGCGCTGGCGGCGGGCAGTCAAGGCGTGACCACCGACGGCGAGTATTTTTATTGCTCCGGCTCAATCGCGGATTTCCGACTGGCGGTGCTTTCGAAAATCGATATGCGGACCGGCAGGATCGTTTCGCGGGTGTGGGACGCGATCCCGCAGGAATTCAAAAAGCTGGCGTACGACCATATCGGCGACATCGGCTATGCGAACGGGCTTTTATACTGTTCGCTCGAGAATCTCGACGATAACGCGGACCACCTTGTGGTGGTCTACGACACGGAGCTGAACTATACGGGGAAATACGCCTATATGCGCGGTTATGCGATCGGCGAGGCGGAAGGCGCCGCCCTTCCCGCGCAGGAGCGCCCCGAGGCCGGGCAGTTCCTGTGCGACGGGATCCCCTGGTGCGCCGCCGATGAGGCGAACGGCAGGCTTTACTGTTCAAGATACAAGGGCGCGGACAGGATCTACGTCTATGACCTGGCAACGCTTGCGCACCTTTACGACCTGCCCCTGGTCGGCACGCAGCCGCTGGACCGGCTGCAGGGCGGCGACGTTTTCGGCGGATATCTCTATCTGAACGTGGACCACGCGGACGAAGACGGCGCGAAAAACAAGATCGTCGGCAGAGTCGACCTTACCACCGGAGAATACACCCAGCTGTTCGTGCGGCCCGCCTTCGGCTTTACGGAATGGGAATCCGAAGGGCTGACCGTTTATGAAAAGGACGGCGAGACCTATATCACCATCGGCGACTACGACCGAACCGTCGCCTGCTATCTGCACACCTACCGAATCGTGAATCATGAATAAGGAGCGTTTAATCAAATGAAAGCTATCGTAACCGTTACAGGCAAAGACCGCAAGGGCATCATCGCCGACGTCTGCCGGATTCTGGCGGACAACAGCATCAACATTCTCGACATCAGCCAGACCGTCATGCAGGATTTTTTCACCATGATCATGCTGATCGACACCGAGGACTGCCCGCTGTCCTTTGTTGAGCTGAATGAGAAAATGACCGTCGAGGGCGTGAAGCTTGGCCTTGAGATCCGCACCCAGCGGGAGGATATCTTCAACGCGATGCACAGAGTATAAGGTTTCAATAAAGAAAGTGAGAATCCAATGTTAAACAATCACGACATTCTCAGCACCCTTGATATGATCGACCGCCAGCATCTGGACGTCCGCACAGTGACGATGGGCATCTCCCTTCTGGACTGCGCGGACCGGGAGATCGACCGGTGCGCCGAGAAAATTTATCGGAAAATCACCACGAAAGCGGCGCGTCTTGTCGCCGTCGCGGAAGAGATCGAGACCGAATTCGGCATCCCGATCGTCAACAAGCGCATCTCCGTCACGCCGATCTCCCTTGTGGCGGCGGCCTGTGAGGCGCAGGATTACACGCCCGTCGCCGTCGCGCTGGACAACGCGGCAAAGCATTGCGGCGTCAACTTTATCGGCGGCTTCTCCGCCCTTGTGCAGAAAGGCTTCACCGAGAGCGATATCCGGCTGATCCGCTCGATCCCCTCGGCGCTGTCAAACACGGATTACCTCTGCTCGAGCGTCAATGTTGCCTCCACCAAGGCCGGCATCAATATGGACGCGGTAAAGCTGATGGGTTCCGTCGTCCGGGAGACGGCGGAGCTGACCAAGGAGAACGACGGCATGGGCTGCGCGAAGCTTGTGGTTTTCGCGAACGCCGTGGAGGATAACCCCTTTATGGCAGGCGCGTTCCACGGCGTCGGCGAGCCGGAATGCGTCGTCAACGTGGGCGTCAGCGGCCCCGGCGTGGTATATCACGCCCTGCAGAGCTGCAAGGGCGAGCCCTTTGACGTGGTGGCGGAGACCATCAAAAAGACCGCCTTCAAAATCACCCGGATGGGTCAGCTCGTGGCCCGGGAAGCGTCAAAACGGCTGGGCGTGCCCTTCGGCATTGTGGACCTCTCCCTTGCGCCGACCCCCGCCAAGGGCGACAGCGTGGCGCGGATCCTTGAGGAGATGGGGCTGGAAGTCTGCGGCACCCACGGCACGACCGCCGCGCTTGCACTGCTCAACGACGCGGTGAAAAAAGGCGGCGTGATGGCGTCGAACCATGTGGGAGGGCTCTCCGGCGCGTTTATCCCCGTCAGCGAAGACGAGGGCATGATCGAGGCCGCCCGCTCCGGCGCGCTGTACCTTGACAAGCTGGAGGCGATGACCTGCGTCTGTTCGGTGGGGCTTGACATGATCGCCGTTCCCGGCGACACCCCGGCGGAAACGATTTCGGCGATCATCGCGGACGAGGCCGCCATCGGCATGATCAACACGAAAACGACGGCGGTGCG
>CACYHJ010000196.1 GCA_902774165.1 Oscillospiraceae bacterium | reverse complement strand
TGGGGCTGCTGTGCGCCAAAAAGAAGCTGGCGGCGAACGACGTGCTGTATATGACTGACGAGCTGAACGATTTCAAGGGAGGCATGGCGGAAAACTACGTCAACGTCCAGCTGACGATCAGCGGCTATGATACGTGGTATTGGGAATCCGACCGCGGCGCGGAGGTGGATTTTGTGATCCAGCGGGAGGGAAAACTGATCCCCGTTGAGGTGAAATCCGCAGACAACACCAAGGCAAAGAGCCTGCAGGTGTATATCGACAGATTCAAGCCCGCGTATGCAATCAAGCTTTCCGCAAAGAATTTCGGCTTTGAAAACGGCAAAAAGACCGTCCCGCTCTATGCAGCGTTCTGCATATAAAAGCGTTTACTGCTCCGCTGATAAATACCTGCGGTATTCTGATTCGTGATTGGATCGGCGGAGCGAAAAAAATGACGCCGGGCTTCCGCGATAGCGGAAAACCCGGCTTTTTGAATTACACAAATGATAATGCGCCCGCTTAACCGCCGACGGTGAAAGTTACGGTCATGTATGAATAGTTTTCGACAGGAACAAAGTCGGCTCTTGCAGCCGCGTCCTCCGTTACGCCGTAGTCGACGTAATAGCTGTATTCCGTACTGAGGCTTGCGTTCTCCGGATCCCGCATATCTATTTCATTTCTGTTGTATTCCAATGATGTCAGATGATCAAAACTCTTTATAAAATCTTTGTAATCGGGCGACTGAAGCTTTTTGATGATCGCGTGGATCGACTTGAGCGTGAGCTCGGTATTCTGTCTGCCGTATTCGCCGATGATGATATAAAACAGGTTCCGATCTCCGAAGACCGCGGCTGTTATTTTGCCGAAACTGAAATAAATCTCCCACGGTGTTGCGCCGTCCGCAGCCCAGTCCCTGAGAACGGCGGAGTTAACGTACATTTTTTCAAGTCCCGCCATATCCCACTCTGAAGCGGCGTACAGCCTGTACACGGTTTTGCCCTCGTCCGTGTCCGCTGAAAAGAAAATGTTTTTCTTTCCGGAGTACGACAGTCCTTCGATATACCCGTTCATCAAATGAACGTCCATATCATACATGTCTGCGACGGCGTCCCTGATAAACGTCATTAACATATATGACGTGTAATCCTCTTCTTCGGACGAATGGACAATGCGGTCGCCTTCCAGTGTGAATACATAATCGCCTTTTTGACCTTCATTGTCGGGTGCTGAAATAATTATGCTGCTGCCGTCGAGCTTTTCGCTTATGTTTGCAGAGTTGTTAATTTCCTTGAACAGGTTATAATCCTCACTTGCACAAAGCTTTTCGAAGACGACGCTGAGAAGGTTCGGATCGGGTTCGACAGGTTCGGTTCTTCCTCCGCATGAGGTGAGAGTCAAAAACAAGATTGCGGTCGAAAGCAAAACAGCAAAGAATTTTGTTTTCATCGTTCAGATCTCCTTTTATTTTGCTGTTATACTTTTGGCGGGTCGTTTTCTCACTTGCCGAAATGAAGGACGAACCATTTCTGAACCTTCAGATAAACGGAATAGAAGAAGTACAATATTCTGACAATAATATTGCTTTCGTCGATCTGGGCGTCGCACTTTTCTTCCTCGATCGGGACCTCGTACCAGCTTGATCCGAGGACCGGGACGCCGTCTTTGCCCAATGACCCCTGTTCGAAGACCAACTCTCCGACAGAGAAATACGCCTCTTTGACGTCGGAATAGAACTTCACTCCGGCATACATACCGATCACTCCGTCAGGCGTTTCCACATCGAAATAATACTCGTATGCGTAAAGAGGGATAAAATGGCTGGGCTCGCCTGAGAGCTGTACGCTTGTCGACGTTCCGTCTTTGAAAACGATATCATACCGCATGGGAATGGTGCATTCCTCAATTTTGTACCCTTCCGCCGACAGTTTGAGCTTAACATTGGGCTCGTCGCCGACGGGCGTGACGGATTCGACGGTATTCTGCCAGGTGGGCTCCGCCTTGAACTGTCCGACGGCAAGGACGGGCATCGCAGCGCTGAACGCCATGATCAAGCAAAGCAGCAGGGAGATCAGTTTTTTGTTCGTTTTCTTCATGGGATAACACTCCTTTGTTTTTTGATTACAACCATAGTATAAGGGCGCAAAGTGAATTATCGGTGACATTTAAGTGACGTTTTTGTCACTTTACCGTATTTTTCCATATGGCAACCGGGGAGAAAACGTTTCTATCTCCCCGGTTGTAACCGTGAATTGCAGCTTTTTTGTCTGCACATTGTTATTCTGTGAAGCGAAACGTGCGGATTTCCACTGCAGCACGTTGCCTCAGCAGCGTATCAAACTGACGGACTGACGGAGCTGAGGCTCCGTGCTGCCACTTTCATTTTATGACATTGCTGACTGCCCATCAGGCGGCGTTCTTCCATCCGGATCCGTTTTGAACGAACAGCGCGACCGTTTTCGCCGCGGCGGGCTGCGAGGGGGTCTTCTCCTCCGGGGCTTCTTTTCTGCCGTGGCATGCCAGCATCATGCCGACCCGCACCAGCGCCAGATACGCGAAACCTGCCGTAGCTTCCCATACAGAAAGCTGCCCGTCCTTCAGCAGAAAAGCGCACAGCGCCGCTCCCGCCAGAACGCTGACGACTGCCGTGATGATTCTTACCTTTTTCATGATGCAACTTCCTTTCTCTTTTTGATTGCAGCTTCAGTTTACACCCCAAAAGTGACTTTATAGTGACTTTTCGGTGATATTTTTGTCATATGATTATAAAATTTGTTCAATTGAACCTGTTTATGCAGATCATTTTCCGTGCTTGTTCAGGATCGCGATGATAACCTTCGCGATCAGGATCCCGACCAGCAGGCCAGCGCCTTCGATGATCATGCGCAGAAACCAGGGAGCGGCAAGGTCGGCGAACTTTTCCGGGTGCAGATGATGGTCGATCACCAGCCAGACGCTTTTGACGATATAACCGACGGTGAGGATGATCCAGATCGTGTTGTGTCTTACCCAAACGGCATATTTGTTTTGCTTTTTCATTGCCTGCTCCTCCTTCAAACACAGACCGTTCTTTCCTCAATCCAACAGCGCCGCCAGCGCCGGCGTTTCTTTGATGTGCGCCGTGTAGCTTTCCGTAAACGGCTGCTTGGTGGGTTCATATTTGATATAGAGCGGTTTTTGCTCTGTGAGCCGCTCGAACAACACGCCGGTGTAGCGGTAAGCGCCGCCTCCCCCGTAGGCGCGGTTCAGCCGCTCGTGCCGTGCCATAGGAATGAAGCAAGCGTCCGCTTTTTCGAAGTCCCCCAGTGCGGCGTAAAGCGCGGCGGGATAATACCAGAGCTGCGACAGAACAAAATGCAGTTTTCCACAGTGCCCGTCCGGGAAGAAGGCTTCGATCAGTCTTGCTGTGGCGGCGCAGCGTTCGGCCTGCAAAACGCGCATGTCGTCGTCGGCCTCCGGAAGGATCCCGCCAACGCCGGGTGTGCATGCAAGCACCGTTTGCGCCGTCTGCATGAACAGCGCAAGCAGGGCGTTCGCGAGCGCTTCCTCCTTTTTCTCTCCCTCTTCGGCGTCCGGGAGCAAAATCTCCCTTGCGTACGAAAGCTTGTTCTGCCGCTCGGCCAGCTCCCTTGCCTTTTCCCGCTGTTCCATGAGGGCGTAGGCGGCGATCAGGCTTTTGACGACGCCGTCTCTGCTGTCGGGCTGTTGTTCGCAGTTCAGCGCCCGTTCCCAAACGGCGGCCGCCTCCCGCAGCAGCGCCGGGTCGCCGTGATCCACAACCGTCTCTTCGTCCTGCTCGTTGATTTCCGTTTGCCCGAGGTTTTCCGGCAGCAGGAAGGAAAGATACAACGCCGTGCCAAGCCGCCCCAGCAGCCCCGCGTGGAAGGGGCGGCGGATCACTGCCTCCCGCAGCATCGGCAGGGCTTCCTTTGCACGGACGGGATTGAGCAGCAGCTCATCTGCTTGGCGGCAGCAGTCCTCCGCCTCGCTCTCAGCGTCCTCCCGGAACAGCGCGTCGATGGAAACGCCCAGCAGCTCAGAGAGCGGCGGGAGCAGCTCCAGATCCGGATAGCTGACCGCATTTTCCCATTTGCTCACCGCCTGTGCCGAAATATTCAGCCGCCGCGCCACCTCCTCCTGCGTCAAAGCGCGTTCCCGGCGCAGCTCCCGGATACGTTCGCCCATGTTCAATATCATAAAAACAGCTCCCTTCGTTTGATGATTTTATCATACACGAAGAGAGCTCAAAAAACAATAACCGCGCTGTTGAGGGCAATATCAACCGCCGGTTGAGCGGTTCTTTTTGTGATCGATCAGGATATACAGGGCGAGAAGGGCAAACAGAACCGTTTCGCCGGTCACCCAGCCGGAGGGGAACCATTTATAATACGCGTTATCGCGGTTTTCGGACGGTTCGCCGCGAAAATCATCCTGCTTTTCCACCAGCCGGTTCAGCGCGTCGCCTTCGGCGATCTCAAACACGGCGAAGCTGCGGTTGAAGCCGTAGCCCTGACGGTATTTCGCGTCCAGCGCTCTGCCGAGGTCCGGATCCATCCGGAAGCTGGCCAGCAGATAGGCGCGCCCGCCCGTTCGGAAGAACTGCCCGTCCCAGACCACGCACGGGAAGCAGGGCTCGTCCTCAAAATAACTATCTTCCAATCTATTCACGCTATGCTCACGGACGAAATAACCGAAAGCGTTGCTCTCCGTCATCCGCGCCGCAGTCAGAAGGCTTTTCACTCCCTTCACCGGGCGGTACTTCAGCTCCCGCAACAGCCCCGCGAATTCGTCCACGTCGGCTTTTGAAAAGTAGCGGCTTCGCCAATCGGCTTCCGCGTAAATCAACGCCGTTTGCCCGCTGAATTCCTCCGGCGTGTAAGACGAGGCGTCGTGCGCAAACTGCAAACGGTGGGAAACGGTAACAATGGGCTGCCAGTCGCCTTCGTTATAATGATCCAGCAATTCCTGTGAAACGTCGGAGAAGATCTCGTCAAAATCATACAGATCATCCCCGTCCGCCGCGTTATATACGCAAGGACGGAACAGCGCTTTGTATTCCCCATTCAAAACGACCGCAAGCGTGCCGCTCATCGTAACGGCGAACGCCGCCAGCAGCGAAAGCAGGCGAACGGACAGTTTCTTGTTCCTTGTAAGAATCAGAAGCAGCGCCAAAAGAAACACGGCGGTTTCGATCAGCAGCGCGATTTTCGCGGAGCGCTCCGGCGTGTACGGCGCGCAGCGGGAGATCCGCTCGTTTTCGCCGCCCGCGAAAAGCTCTCTTTGCGAAAGCAGCGCGTCCAGCGATTCGGACGGTTCGATTTCAAACAGGGAGTATTGCTCATTATTTGCGTATTTCGGTACGTCAGGGGTGTCCTCGAAAACGTCCTTTTCTTCATTGAAAATGCTGCCAACCCTGAAACAACCGGCAAGATAAACCTTGTTCCCGACGGTAAAGATCTCGCCGCGCATGATCTTTCGGTCCGTGAGCGTGATCGAGATAAGCGACGAGAACGCATCATCGTATTCCGATTCCGAAAAAAA
>CACYHJ010000195.1 GCA_902774165.1 Oscillospiraceae bacterium | reverse complement strand
AAAGCGATTTCCGGCGCGCGGCGGAGGACGAGCCTTATATCTCCGGCCATTCCGTCTCGGAGCAGCTTCAGTATATGATCGACAAATATGTCCCCGGCGGTCTTCTTGCCGAGGCGCGGGACCATTATTTCGATATCGTCAATTACGAGATGGCGGAGATCATGAAGGGCAGAGGCAAGCAGGACGCGTTCACCCCAAGCCCGAACCTGAAGGAATTTCTGCTGACGCTGAAAAAAGAGGGCGTGAAGATCGGCCTCGTCACCAGCGGGCTTTACGAAAAGGCCATGCCGGAGATCGTCTCAGCCTTCCGGCAGCTGGGGCTGGGCGACCCGACGCAGTTTTACGACTGCATCATCACCGCCGGGCAGGCGCTGCGGCCCGGACAGGCGGGCACCCTCGGGGAGCTGGAGCCGAAGCCCCATCCCTGGCTTTACGCCGAGACCGCCCGCGTAGGGCTCAATATGCCCTTTGAGCGGCGGCACAAGGTCATCGGCGTGGAGGACAGCTCCGCGGGCGTGGTGTCGATCAGGCTGGCGGGGTTTTCCTGCATCGGCGTTTCCGGCGGCAACATCGACAAGGCCGGCGTCGGCGAGCTCTGCGATTACCGGGTCGACGGGCTGATGCAGATTCTGGATCTTATTCTATAACGGATCATCTTCAGGAGGTTTCTTATGTGGACTTCATTTGTCGCAAGATTTTACAGTTTTATTTTCGCGGTCGTGATGCTGTTCAACGGCATTCAGATCGCCCTGCCGAACGTCAGGGAATCGGCGGAAATCATCTATGAATTCAACGATGAAGACGAAGGCTGCGCCGGCGGCACCGTGACCGTGAACGCCGGGGCCGCGGGGGCTTACGACCTTTTCTGGGGCGACGGAGACGGGAAACGGCTCGAAATGGACGGCACGCCCTTTACCGAATTCGCCGAGGTTCAGGTCGGCAAAGGGACCGGCAGCGCGGAAATTTACGAGTTTACCGCGATCCCGGAGGGCGCCCAGACCGTGCTGGCGTTCCGCGGCGCGTTTCTGCAGGGGCAGACGGAGATCCCCGAGAACAAGCAGGCGGATTACGGCGAAGCGCGCTACTCCTTCGGCGTGCTCTCCGACGTGCATTACGACCGGTACAATCTCTCCCTCACCGGCGACGACGCGGTCATCACCTTCAAGAACGCGCTGAACTTTCTCGATCAATACGGCGTCTCGGTCGTGGGGATCAGCGGAGATATCTCCACGAAGAGCGAGACCGACGCGTTTGAAAAGTTCAACAAAACGGTCGGTCTCTACGACTTCCCCGTATACAGCTGCACCGGCAACCACGACGTGGGATACGGCGAGTTCGCGGACCGCTGGACGTCTTTGGTCAATGTGGACGCTTACAATGAGCCGCGCCGCGAGGGCATTGCCGACCTTGCGGAAAACGGGCTTGATTTCGTCTACGCGCCGGACGCGCTGAACGGCGACGTATTCCTGTTTTTAAGTCAGGTATACTGGGATTACAACGATCCCGACAGCCGGCTGCTGGAGGAGGATCAGCTCGACTGGCTGGAGGCGACGCTCGAAAAATACAGGGACCGCCGCGTGTATCTGTTCTTCCATACCTTCATGGCGGACGATCAGGGCGATCCCGCCCTGGGAGAGGGGAATCTTCTCAACGACGTCGGGCTGACCTACGATCTTGTCTATACGGTCGGCACGGCGGACGAGGTCCGGTTCCGCGCGCTTCTGCAGAAATACAAAAACGTGGTCTTCTTCAACGGCCATTCCCACTGGGAATTCGAGGGCGTCAGCATGAATCCGATCCTCAACATCACGGATTACGACGGAGCCTACGCCACGTTTGTGCACGTGCCCAGCGTCTCCTCCCCCCGCCGCGCGAAGAACGGCAGCGCCGAGCGCGAGGAGCTCTATATGCGCTCCTCTCAGGGTTATCTTGTGAAGGTTTACGACGACCGAATCGTCCTGTTCGGCACACAGTTCTGGGGCGCAAGGTTCCTCTCCTACGCCACGTTCAACATTGACAGATAAACAAAAAAGACGATCGCCGCCGGATCCGTTCCGACGGCGATTTTCATTTTTTTATATTGAAACCGGATCAGAGCCGAGCGTCCTCACTTGGTTTCCGCCGCATCCGTTTTCAGATGCAGGAGCCTTGCGGGGATATGGCAATACCCGCCGGGATTTTTATCGAGATATTTCTGATGATACGCCTCCGCCGGGTAAAAGTTTTCCAGCGGCTGCACCTCCACCGCGAGGGGGCTGCCGACGGCGGCTTCCTCCTTTTTTACCGCGGGAAGGATCTCTTCCAAAAGCGCCGCGTCGGTATAGTAAATGCCGGTGCGGTACTGCCTGCCGACGTCGCCGCCCTGCCGGTTGACGGAGAGCGGGTCAACGGTGAGAAAATAATACGCGAGAAGCTGTGAGAGGTCCATAATACGCTCGTCATAGTCGATTTTCACGGTTTCGGCGTGATCGGTCCCGTCCCGGCAGACCTGCTCATAGGACGGATTCGCGGTTTTGCCGTTTGCGTAACCGACGGTGGTGGAAATCACCCCACGGAACTGGTCGAAAAATTTCTGCGTTCCCCAGAAGCACCCTCCGGCAAGATAAATCGTTTTCATTTCTGCGCGTCCTCCCGTATCTGATTGCGTCGGGAATATCATATCACAATTCCGGCGGAACATCAAGACGTCCCGGAGTTTTCGGAAAAAACATATTGTGATATTTCCCCGGATATGGTATGATCGAGAAAAAGGAGGGAGCGCAGTGACTGAGATCATTCTGTCGTTTGACACCGAGGATTTTACCAATCCCGGCCCGTCCGCCGACGCGATCCGGACCGAGGCGGAAATCCTGCGCAGCGAGGGCGTAAAAGGCTGTTTTGTCTGCGTCGGGCTGCTGGCGCGGATGCTGAAAGAAAACGGAAGATTTGACGTGATCGAGGCGCTGAGGGCCCACGAGATCGGCCTTCACACCTACGGCCATACGCTGCACCCGCTGATCAACGAATACACCGATATCGACGACTGGCGCGCGGCGGTTGACCGGGTCATAAAGCAGGAAACGGAAGTGGTCGCGATGCTGCGGGACGTGTTCGGCGAGATTTCGATCCACGCCGCCTGCCCGCCCGGGAACCAGACCTCTTACGCCGCGCAGCTGGCTTACGCGCAGATGGGGATCCCGATCTATGCCGACGCCGTCGTCGACACGCCCGACGGGAGAGGGCTGTATTTCTGCAATAATTTCAACCTGAAATATGTGCAGTCCATGGAGAGCGTGATGTTCACCGGCGGGGAGAAGGAACTGCGCGCAATGCTTGAGCGGATGGCGCGCCGCCGTTTCGCGATCATCTACACCCACCCGCACATCAGCGTCTACAAAGAGCACTGGGACGTGCCGAACTTTGACAAAAAGAATCTGCGCCGCGAGGGGGATTACATCATTCCGGAACGGCGAAGCGACGCCGAGATTGACCGGTTTTTCAACAATCTGCGTCTCCTGATCCGGCTGATCAAAGAGGACGGCAGATTCCGGTTCACCACTTACGGAGCGATTGCCGAACGGCTGCGAAAACAGCCCACCCGTCGTATCCTGCGCTCTGAGCTTCCTTCAATCACAAAAGCCCTCGACGGCCGTCTTGCGCCTCTGAGCGCGCCGGCGTCCCTTTCCCCGGCGGATCTGTTTTTTGCCTGCGCGGCGTTTCTGCGGGGCGAAGAAGAATACCGCTGCAAAAACGTGTACGGCCCCATGAGCGCGCCTTACGCGATTGACAAGCCGACAAAAATCTCCGCGGAGGCGATCCGGGCGTCGGCGGAACGCATTGACGATACCGCGCCGATCCCTGCGAAAATTCTTGCAGGCAATATCGCACTCGGCCCGGCGGACTGGCTCTTTGCCGCGCTTTCCGTACTGACCGGAGCGGAGCAGATCACGGCGCAGCCCCGCGGGCAGCTGCCGGAGCTTTCGGAGTACCCGGAGCTTCGCGATCTCAGGTACAAGGGGACCTGGCGGCATTCCGACGAATTTGAGGACCGTTACCTTTCCGACCGGCTGCGGTACCAGGCATGGACGATCCGTCCGGCGGAGAATTTCTGACTTCGCAAAACCAAACAGAAATGGAAAAGGAACGCCGGCTGACGTTCCTTTTTTGCGTTATTCTGTTTCAGATTACTCCTGCGGGAGCACTTCGGCAAGGAAGCCGTCAACCGCTTTCCAGTAAAGCTCCGGGTCCTTCAGCACCGCGCAGGCATGATAACCGCCGACGATGGCCTGTTTGGCCTTCGGGGACGCGGAACAGGCGTCATACAGGATCTGCATATTCTCACAGGGGATAAAATCATCCGCAGTGCCGTGCAGGAAGATGGTGGGCGTGACGGAACGGGCGACGCTGTCCACGGGATTGTTCTTGCGGAAATCGAAGTTGCCGCGGGCAATGGACACGAGGTTCGCCGCGTTCACCAGCGGGAAGCCCGGGATCTTCGCGTAGGACTTGACAACGGTGTTGAACTGATCCACGCAGCGGGCGAAACCGCAGTCGCAGATCGCGGCCTTGACGTTGGCGGGAAGCTCCTCCCCCGTCGCCAGCATAATGGTCACCGCGCCCATGGAGTAACCGTGCAGAACGATCTCGGCCTCGGGATCCTGCTGAACAACGTAGTCGATCCACGCGTGCAGAAGATCCTTGTCGTGATATCCCATGGTGCAGTAACGGGTCTCGTCATTGCCCCAGCCTCTCATGGAAGGGCTGATCACGTGATACCCCAGCTCGTTGAAATGTCTTGCGTAAACCGCGGTGGACTTGGGCGAGGAATTGTAGCCGTGGCAGACGATCGCCCATCTGTGCGTCGGGGCGGGCGCATCGAAGAAATAGGCGTGGATCCTGCCGGTCTTTTCGGTGGTGATGGTCTGATCCTCACCGCAGTTTTCCTCATACCATTTCTGGCAGTCGTCATAGAGGCCGCCCTTGTAAAGCGCGTCCTGCTCGGGAGCCGGGTTGTCAAAGAAGCCGATCAGCTTCTGGTTCAGTTTTGTGTTCAGCGCGCATTCGTAGACTGCCGCGCCTGCGCCGAGGATCGCGGCGGAAATTCCGACGCCGGCTTTCGCGACTGTTTTGAGTTTCATGGCGATTCTCCTTTTTGTTATGATTATAAATTAATATGACCCGAATGCAGGCAAATTATTGCTTCGCACCGTGATCAAAGTTTTCAAGCACCTTCACGCTGACGGCAAAGCAGTCGCCGATGCCCTTGGCGTTCATGTTGTCGTAGGTGTCGCGGCGGGTGTGATAATAGTTTTCCAGCTTGTGGTTCAGGCCGGTGACGCCGGCGGAGCGGAAACCCGCCATATTGAACGCGGCGTTGTCCGTCGCGCCGCCCATGGGCGGGACCCAGCCCTTGACGCACTGGACGCCCAGCTCCTGCGCGGACTCGTAGAACAGATCGGTCACGTCCTTGTCGGATTTTTTCGTGCCGTTCAGATCGCGGTAGTTGGCCATCAGGTATTTCGGGTCGTGGATCGTGTCGTAGGAATAA
>CACYHJ010000194.1:10628-16124 GCA_902774165.1 Oscillospiraceae bacterium | reverse complement strand
CGGTATGGATATGCTTACCCGTCTGATGTACGGCGGCAGGGTCTCGCTGATCATCGGCTTCATCGTTGTGTTTATCGAGACGATCCTCGGCGTGATCATGGGCGGCATCTCCGGCTACTTCGGCGGCTGGGTGGATAACCTGATCATGCGTATCGTCGATATCCTTTACTGCATCCCCTCCATGCCGATCATCATCATCATCGGCGCGGCGATGGACGCGGCAAATCTTGATCCCGCGATCCGTATGCTGTATCTGATGCTGATCCTGGGCGTGCTGGGCTGGCCCGGCATCGCGCGTCTCGTGCGCGGCCAGATCCTGTCCCTGCGCGAGCAGGAATTCATGACCGCCACCGAGGCCACCGGCATCAGTGTATTCCGCAGAATCTTCAAGCACCTGATCCCCAACGTGATCCCGCAGCTGATCGTCACCATGACCATGGGTCTGGGCAGCACGATCATCCTGGAGGCGACGCTTTCCTTCCTGGGACTGGGCGTGCGCTTTCCCTTCGCCTCCTGGGGCAACATCATCAACGACGTCAACAATGTGTTCGTTCTCACTCACTACTGGAACATCTGGATTCCGGCGGGCGTGCTGCTTCTGCTGACCGTTCTCGCCTTCAATATCGTGGGCGACGGTCTCAGAGACGCCTTTGACCCGAAGATGAAGCGATAAGGAGGACGACGGCTATGGCAAAGAAAAAAGAGGTCGGTTATCTTTCCGCGAAGGAATCCCGCAGAATCTCCCGCGAGAACAGAAAAATCACCAACAAGCTCGATAAAACCTATAAACGCAAAAACGTGCCTGAGGAGCAGTATCTCACCCGGATGCACGACCCGGTGAACGCACTGGAGATCGACGATCTTCACACCTATTTCTTCACAGACGTGGGCACCGTCAAGGCCGTGGACGGCGTGACCTTCGAGGTTCCGGTGGGCAAGACCGTGGGCGTGGTCGGCGAGTCCGGCTGCGGCAAGAGCGTCACCAGCCTTTCGGTCATGCAGCTGCTGCAGCGCCCGCAGGGGCAGATCGTCAGCGGTGAGATCCGCCTGAATCTCGGCGACAAGGCCTATGACATCGCCAAGACCCCCATCGAGGCCATGCAGAAGCTGCGCGGCAACTTCCTGTCGATGATCTTCCAGGAACCCATGACCAGTCTGAACCCGGTGTTCCGCATCGGCGCACAGGTGGATGAGGTCATCGCCCTGCACGACGGCAAGAACAAGAGCAAAGAGGATATCAAAGCCCGCACCATCGAGCTTCTCGAAATGGTCGGTATCGCCAACAGCGAGGGCGTATATAAAATGTATCCCCACGAGCTTTCCGGCGGGATGCGTCAGCGCGTCATGATCGCCATGGCGCTGGCCTGCAACCCGAAGCTGATCATCGCCGACGAGCCCACCACCGCGCTGGACGTGACGATCCAGGCGCAGATCCTCGATCTGCTGCGGAACCTGAAGGATAAGATCAATTCCTCTATCATGATCATTACCCATGACCTGGGCGTGATCGCGGAAATGGCGGACTATGTGGTCGTCATGTACGCAGGGCGGATCATTGAAAAGGGAACCGCGCAGGAGATCTTCGCCCATCCTTCGCATCCTTATACCATTGGACTGATGGCTTCCAAGCCCTCCGTGGGCAAAAAGGTGGATAAGCTGTATTCCATCCCCGGCAAGGTGCCGAACCCGGTCAATATGCCGAATTACTATGCTTGATCTTGAGACGGGAGTAAGCAGACCATTGAAAACGATTTTACCCCCATTACTCCCGACCCTCAGTATATCCTTCAGGTCAACGCGCTGAAAAAGTATTTCCCCATCAAGGGCGGCTTTATTTCCAAGACCGTGGGCTATGTGAAGGCGGTGGACGGCGTTACCTTCAACCTGAAGCGCGGCACCACCATGGGCCTTGTTGGCGAATCCGGCTGCGGCAAGACTACCACCGGCAGAACGATCCTGCGTCTCTCCGGCGAGAAGACCGGCGGCCAGGTGCTGTTCAACGGCAGGGAGGTCTATGACCTGAAGCCGAAGGAAATGCACGATATGCGCACGAAGATGCAGATCATCTTTCAGGATCCGTTTTCGTCCCTTTCTCCCCGTATGCCCGTGGGAGAGATCATCGGCGAGGCGGTGCGTGAGCACAATATCGTTCCGAAAGAGGAGTATAACGATTATATCGACAGGATTATGGATAACTGCGGTCTGCAGCCCTATCACAAGGACCGTTATCCCCACGAGTTTTCCGGCGGCCAGCGGCAGAGGATCTGTATCGCCCGCGCCCTTGCGCTGAATCCCGAGTTCATCGTTTGCGACGAGCCGGTTTCCGCGCTGGATGTGTCGATCCAGGCGCAGATCATCAACCTGCTGCGCGATCTGCAGGAAAAATACCACCTGACCTATCTGTTCATCTCCCATGACCTCTCCGTGGTCGAGCACATCTCCGACACCGTCGGCGTGATGTATCTCGGAAATCTGGTGGAATACGGCGCGACGGGCGATATCTTCAACAATCCGCTGCACCCCTACACGAAGGCGCTGTTCTCGGCGATCCCCGTGCCGGATCCTACGGTCAAGATGAACCGTATTGTTCTGGAGGGAAGCATCCCGTCGCCGGCGAACCCGCCCGCGGGCTGCAAGTTCCACACCCGCTGCGCCCAGTGTAAGGAGATCTGCAAGCAGAAGGCGCCGGAACAGCGCGAGATCGAGCCCGGGCATTATGTTGTTTGCCATTTGTATGATGAGTAAATTCTGATTTGTCGCGCAGCGATAAATCAGAATTTGAAAGGATCGCCATGTCAAAAAAAATCTACGATGATGACGACGGCAGGACCATCGCCGATATGAGCGGCGTTGAGCGCGCTCCGCTGGTTCTCCCTCATTTCAAAAAGAAAAAGGAAGCGCCCCGCGAGGTTCCGGAGGAGGACGACGGTTCGTCCCCGTCCCCGGAGATACAGATGTCGGGCGACGAGCGCAGGGGGTATATCTTCGGTGCCCTCGGCGCGGCGCTGCTGATCGGCGGCATCTTCGTGGCGGCCGGCGCGCTGGCGATCTGGCTGATGACCGTGATCTGGTAAATGCATAGAAAAAAGGACTGCGCGGTTTGAACTGCGGCAGTCCTTTTTTGATGTGTCTTTATGGGGATCGAGGGACGATCGTTATGATACGCTGTTCGATCTCAGATCTCTCTGCATGAGCCGCAGAAGCTCCGGCTTCGGCAGCGTGTCGCTGTAGGAAGCCAAGTCGAAAAACAGACCGGTTTCCGCATCCCGCAAAGTCTGCGCATATTCCGTTACATAGCGGTCCCCGAAACGGCTGATCCTGTAATATCTGCCGTCCGGTCCCCGGTAGCATCCGTCGCCGAACGCGCATTCCCGGAAACCGATCGGCGTGAACACTTCCGAATGTCTGATCTCGGTCATTCCTTTGTCTCCTGTTTCTGTTCTCCCGACGCGGATACGCGGTCGTTCTTTACCGAACCGTCACGATCCTGCCGGTGGTGCAGGAGGTGATATACTGCGGAAGGGTGGGCGTGAGCATGGAAACGAAATCAATGTGCATATGCCCGGCGAAGATCGCCTTGATGTTGGGCGCCGTCGTGATCAGTTCGTAAGCCTGCGCGGTGATGCCGTCCTGCTTCTGCTGATCGTATCTGTCTTTCGGATAGTCCTTCATCTTCTCCTCGGGAACGCTCATCAGATAAGCGGGCGTGCCGGGTTCGGTGACGACGTAATGATAGAGATCCTCCGCATACAGGGGCGTATGCAGGAACAGTATGGTGGGCATTCCGAGTGCGAGCTCTTCTTTCAGCTTGTCCAGCTGCCACTGCTCGATCAGATAGTATCCGTTGTCAATGCAGACGAGATTCACGCCGTTCACCTTGCGGGAATAGAAACGGATGTCGTTTTTGAACGCGGCCTGGACCTGATCGAGGCTTTTGTTCCGATAGGCGGCGTCCTCTTTCGCTTCGCCGACGTACAGCGAAAACTCGTGATTGCCCGCCGTCATGATCACGTCGAAGCGGTCGGTGAAGTCTTTTGCGGCTTCGAGATTCTTTTTCGAGACGAAATCGATCAGGTCGCCCGTATGGACGATAAAGCAATCCAGTTCTTCCGCCTTTTCCATGGCGGCCTGCAGATTGGCCTGCGCCCAGGGGAATTCGCCGGATCTTTTCTCTGCGAGCGAGACTTTTCTTCTTCCGTCCCGGCTGTCGGCAAGCGTCAGATGCGTGTCGCTCAGATGCAGGAAGCGGAACGGTTCTTCCGCGCCGAGCTCAAGCGTTTGAGACTGAAATGTGATATTTGCCGGCGCAGTAACGATTTTCGAGTCTCTCACGGGGAACAAACCCGCAAAGAACGCGGCGATCGACATAAAAAACGCGACAATTTTCGCCCAGATATCACTCATGATTTTTCTCCCTTTTCTTCAACAGTTCTTTGACATCCGCCGCGGAGAGCACGCCGCACACGATCACGATCACCGCGCAGCCCACGGTCAGGGGCGTGAGCACGGAGGTATCGCGAAGGATCAGCACCGTGAAGAAAATCGCCCAGGCGGCATAGGTCACGTCCAGCGCCATGGCCTTCGACGCGCCGATCTTCGAGATCGCCCTGTAATAACAAAGGTAGGAGATCGTGGCGCAGAGCGCCGCGAGGGCGATCAGCGGCAGCAGCCATCCTGTGCCGGACGTGAACAGGCGGACGGTGAAGCCCCAGCCTCTGAGCGCCGGCAGCAGGACCGCGCCGTAAACCAGCGCCGACGTCGTCTGTCGGATCTGCAGCGCGTACTCGTTTTTTACCGCGGGGTCCTTGAGGCATTTTGCCAGTATGACCGCCTCGATGCCCCAGCCGAAGGAGCACATCAGCACGCCTAAAAGGCCGAGGCCGAAATTGGTGATCTCGATTTCCGGCGAGTAACTCAGGCCGTAAACGCCGCCGAGGGTGAATGCCAGCAGCAGCCAGCGGTACCACTGCATCTTTTCTTTGAGAAAAATGCACGCCAGCACCGCGCCGATTGCGGGGAAGATCGCGCTTGCCACCGCGCCGACGGACGGCCCCATGTAATTGATCGCCAGCACATAGCCGGTCATGCCGACCGGACCGCCGATCAGCCCTGCCAGCACGACAAATTTACCGCTTTTCGTCTTCAGCGCGCCGAGCACGTTTTTCAGCTGCCCCCGCGCGCCGTTGAAGACGAGCATCCATACTGCGGAGCAGAGATCGTGGAAAAACGTGCTGACGAAGGGCGCTAAAAAAATCGCCTGCTGCGTGGATACAAACGGCGACATGGCAAGCGCCGCGCCGAGAATGACTGTTTCCAGCGCCCAGGTGACGCCGGCAAGAATACCGAACAGAATGGGGATTACCTCCTTGGTAAATTCTGATTTATCGCGGAGCGATAAATCAGAATTTACAGTCATTAGGCATTAGGCAATAGGCATTAGAATCTGTAAAATTTACCTTCTGCGTTTTATCGTAAAGAAAGCGTTAAGTAAACATA
>CACYHJ010000194.1:2641-10620 GCA_902774165.1 Oscillospiraceae bacterium | reverse complement strand
AGTGTAAATTTGGCATGAGTATATCAGATGATATCTATTTGTATATTTGACTGACACTAATGCCTAATGCCCAGTGCCTGATGCCTAAATTCTGATTTACGGGGCGCAAGCGCCCCGATAAATCAGAATTTACATAAACAGCGTCTCATTCACAAACGCGAACTTGCACGCGCTGATCATGTTGCACATCATCGTCACAACCTTGTCGGTGGGCATGTCCACCGCGTTGTTGAGCCAGCGGACAAACAGGCTCTCGATGCCGCCGGAAACAAAAATAAGAAAGACCTGCGTCTCGACCTTTGTTTTCAGCTTCAGGGAATCGGTGATCTCGTTCAGGATTTTATCCCGCATACTGCTGATCAGCTTTTCCGAAATCATAAACGCGCTCTTGTTCATCAGCAGGTTTTTATAGTATTCTTTATCCCGTTCGATCAGCGACAGGCAGTATTCCACCGTCGGTTTCGGGTTGTCAAGGAACGCAACGACGCCGGTGGCGTCGATAAACGCGGTGATATCGTTCACGACCTCCGCCTCAAGCTGGTCAAACAGGTCGTTGATATCCATATAATGGGCGTAGAACGTGCCGCGGCAGATCTCGGCTTCCTTTACGATATCCGATACGGTGATTTTTGAGAACTCCCGTTCATGCAGAAGCTTTGCGAACGCTTTTTTGATCAGCTTTTCGCTTCTGAGGGAATTGCGCTGCTGTTTTTTCTGTTGCTGACGTTTTTGGGCTGCTGTGCTCATTGGCTTGAACCTCCGATGAATGTTTAAATTTAAAATCGTATACAAAACTGTTCAGTTCGGTTTTATTGTGTTTAAAAACATCCGATTGTGTTTTCATTATGTACTTTAAATATGTATTATGTGCGAATTAATTGTGTTATATATGTTAATAAATAAATGAACGTGCGTTATTTTGTTGACTAAAAAAGCGAACTGTATTATTATTGTTTCATCTGAATCTATAAAAACGGAGCTGGATCAGGACGATGGAATACAGAACGGAACACGACTCGATGGGGGAGATTCTTGTCCCCGCGGACAAATACTGGGGCGCGCAGACCCAGAGAAGCCTTGAAAACTTCCGCATCGGCAGCGAGAAAATGCCGCCCGAGGTAATCCGGGCGTTTGCGCTGATGAAAAAGGCCGCCGCCGCGGTCAACTGCCGGCTGGGGAAGCTGGACGGGGAGCGCGCGGCCTTGATCGCGCGGGTCTGCGATGAAATTTCCTCCGGCGCGCTGGACGGCAATTTCCCGCTGGCGGTCTGGCAGACCGGCAGCGGCACCCAGTCCAATATGAACGTCAACGAGGTGGTCGCCGGCAGGGGCAACGCGATCGCCGGCAAAAAGCTTCTGCATCCCAACGACCACGTCAACATGTCCCAGAGCTCCAACGACACGTTCCCCACCGCCATGCACATTTCCGCCGTGCTGGGGACGCAGCAGGAGCTGATCCCCGCGCTGACGAGCCTGATCGACACCTTCAGATGTCTGGAATATGAGTGCGCCGGGGCGGTCAAAAGCGGCAGGACCCACCTGCAGGACGCGGTGCCGATCTCCTTTTCGCAGGAGATCAGCGGCTGGCGCGCCTCGCTGGAAACCGACGTTGCGATGCTGCGGTCCGCGCTGGAGCCGGTTCGTTCGCTCGCCCTGGGCGGAACGGCCGTCGGCACCGGGCTGAACGCGCCCGAGGGGTTTGACGCGGCTGTGGCGCAGGAGCTGACCCGGCTGACCGGGACGCCCTTCCGCACGGCGGAGAACAAATTCCACGCGCTCACCTCGAAGGATGAAATCGTGGCGCTGCACGGCGCGGTCAAGGCGACGGCGTGCGATATGATGAAGATCGCCAACGACGTGCGCTGGCTTGCCAGCGGTCCCCGCTGCGGGCTGGGGGAGATCGTGATCCCGGAAAACGAGCCCGGCTCTTCGATCATGCCCGGAAAGGTCAACCCGACCCAGTGTGAGGCGGTCACAATGGCGGCGGTGCAGGTGATGGGCAACGACGCGGCGGTCGGCTTCGCCGCGTCCCAGGGCAATTTCGAGCTGAACGTCTTTATGCCTGTCTGCATCTATAACTTTTTGCAGAGTGTGCGGCTGATGAGCGACAGCGTCAATTCCTTCAACCGGAACTGCGCCCGCGGCATCCGCCCCAACCGGGAGAAAATGCGCGCGAACCTCTACAATTCCCTGATGCTGGTCACGGCGCTCAGCCCGCAGATCGGCTATGAAAACGCGGCGCGGGTGGCGCATCTTGCCCATGCGGAGAATATTTCTCTGCGGGAGGCGACGCTCCGGCTGGGATATCTTGACGGGGAGACCTTCGACCGGGTGTTCCGCCCGGAGGAAATGATCTAAGGCAACACCGCACAAATACGAATGCGCGTCTTGCCCCATCTTTGTTCCGTCATCTTGCACAGATTCTCCTTGACAACCGTCAGGTTGCCCCTTGACAACCGTCAGGTTGCCTGCGGAGACTCTGTACAATCTGACGAAAAAATCTACTGCGCAATCCGCACGCCCGAATTGTGCGGTGTTGCCCTAATGAAACGGAAGTGACAGAACGTGTACGCAAGAGCGAAGAGCCTCGGCCTGATCGGCCTTGAAACCTATGTGGTGGATACCGAGGTCAATCTCAGCGGCGATAAATTCAATTTTGAAATCGTCGGCCTGCCGGATACCGCAGTCAAAGAGGCGCGGGAACGGGTGGAGGCCGCGGTGAAAAACAGCGGCTTCAATTTCCCGTACCGGCATATCACCGTCAATCTGGCGCCGGCGGATAAGCGCAAGGAGGGCTCGATCTACGACCTGCCGATCACCGTGGCGCTGCTGAAGGCGGAACAGATTATCAAAGCGAATCTCGACGACAGCGCTTTTATCGGCGAGCTGTCCCTTGCCGGCGACGTCAAGGGGGTTCGCGGCGTTTTGCCGATGCTGCTTGCCGCGAAGGAAGCCGGGCTGAAAAAGGTCTATATCCCTTACCCCAACCGCGCCGAGGCGCAGGTGGTGGACGGCGTCGAGGCGTTTCCGGTACAGCATATCGGGCAGCTTGTGCGGCATCTGTCCGGCGAGGAGCCGCTGGAGCCGGTTCCGTTCGGCGTTGCCGACGACGACGCGGCGGAGGACGCGCTTCTGGACTTTGCGGACGTGATGGGACAGCCCGCGGCAAAGCGCGCGCTGGAGATCGCCGCCGCGGGCGGCCACAACTGCCTGATGATCGGTCCTCCCGGCACCGGCAAGAGCATGCTTGCCAAGCGTCTGCCGGGCATTCTGCCGAATATGAGCTTCGCGGAATCCCTTGAGACCACCAAGGTGTATTCCGTGGCGGGGAAGCTGCCTGCGGGACGGGCGCTGATCACGACGCGCCCCTTCCGTTCGCCGCACCATTCGATCTCGTCCCCCGGGCTTGCGGGCGGCGGCGCGATCCCCCGGCCGGGCGAGGTCTCCCTTGCCCACAACGGCGTGCTGTTTATGGACGAGCTGCCGGAGTTCAGCCGCTCCGCCATGGAGATCCTGCGCCAGCCGCTGGAGGACGGGCGGATCAATATTTCCCGGGTTGCGGGAACCGTGAGCTACCCGTGCTCCTGTATGCTGGTGGCGGCGATGAACCCCTGCCCCTGCGGCTATTTCGGGCATCCGTCCGTACGCTGCACCTGCACGGAGCTTGCCCGCGCAAAATATCTTGCGAAGGTTTCCGGACCGATTCTGGACCGGATCGATATCCACGTGGAAGTTGGCGCGGTGAATTACGAACAGCTGACCTCGAAAACGAAAGGGGAGCGCAGCGCTGACGTCAGGGCGCGGGTCAACGCCGCGCGGGAGATCCAGAACGCCCGGTTCCGCGGGACCGGCGTGACCTGCAACGCGAAAATGACGCCCGCCATGACGCGGGAATACTGTAAGCTTGACGCGGACGCGGAACATATGCTCAAGGCGGTGTTTGACCGCCTGGGGCTTTCCGCCCGCGCCTACGACAAGATTTTGCGCCTGTCCCGCACCATCGCCGATCTCGCCGGCAGCGAGACGATCTCCTCCGCTCATCTCGCGGAGGCGGTGCAGTACCGGGAGCTGGACAGGAAATACCGTCCCGGCGTCGAAGTATAACAGTGATATAAATAAAAACCGCTGCGCGTCCCGACCGGGAACGCGCAGCGGTTTTTGAATTCATGAAACCGTCTTTTCGTTAAAACCGTTTTTGTATTCGGGCGACGCAATAAAATCCTCCCAGGCTTCCTGTTCCGTCCCGAATACGGAACGGGCAGACGTCGTAACCGGCTCAGCCCACATGGCGGGAAGCGCGTCTGGCTTTCCTGCGATATACGCCCATTCTTCGTCGTCAAATTCCATAAGATATTCAACGACATAATAACAAAAACCGCGCTTGCTCCTGAAAAAAACAACTCGTTTCTCGTTGTTGTCACTGTAAATGACTTTTATAACATTATCGGCATAACCGGAAAGCGACTGACCGTGCATAAGCTCGGCGATTTCCTGCCGGGAAGGTTTCGGAGGGAGCGGCGCAGCCGCTTTTTTGCGGGAGAAAAAAGATTTCAGTTCCTTTATCATAACGGGTTACTCCTTTTCCTGCAATCTCTTCTTATCCGCCTGCATGGTATACAGCGCATGGTACCGGCCGCCCAGGGCAAGCAGTTCGTCGTGGGTGCCCTGCTCAACGATCTCGCCGTGATCCAGCACGATGATCCGGTCCGCGCCGCGGATGGTGGACAGCCGGTGCGCCACGATCAGCATGGTGCCGATGTTCTTCATCTTTTCCAGCGAATCCTGAATCAGCAGCTCGGTTTCGGTGTCGATGTTGGCGGTGGCTTCGTCGAGGATCATCACCGAGGGCTTGTGGATGATGGTGCGGGCGAAGGAGAGCAGCTGCCGCTGTCCGGCGGAGAAGTTGTTGCCCCGCTCACGCACCGGCTCGTCCAGCCCTTTCTCCAGTTTATTGATGAAGGAATCCGCGTTGACGTAGCGGCAGGCCTCCATGACCTCTTCGTCGGAGATCCCCTCCGACCGCAGCAGGATATTGCCCCGGATATCGCCGGAAAACAGGAACACGTCCTGCAGCATCTGCCCGAAGCGGCGGCGCAGCGAGGCGATTTTGATTTTTTTGATATCGGTCCCGTCGATCAGGATCTGCCCCTTCTGGATATCGTAATTGCGGCAGATCAGCGAAAGGATCGTCGTCTTTCCCGAACCCGTCGCGCCGACGAACGCGACGGTCTGCCGGGGCGCTACATGGAAGGAAACGTCCTTGAGCACCCACTCGCCGGGGTTGTAGGCGAACCAGACGTGGCGGAATTCGATCTCGCCCTTCACGTCCTCAATCTCGACCGCGTCCGGCGAATCCACCACCTGCGGCTCGATATCCAGCACGCGGAAGATCTTTTCCGCCGAGGCGAAGGCGCGCTGCAGCATGTCGAACTGCTCCGCCAGCGCCTGAATGGGCTCGAAGAATTTGGAGATGTACATATAGAACGTGACGATCACGCCGCCGGTCACGGTCTGGCCGAGAAAGCTGACGTTGTCGATATATCCCTTGCCGCCCAGATAAAACAGGCACATCACCGAGGAGATGTAAAGCATATAGATCATCGGGCGGAAGATGCCGAACACAAGGACCCTTTGCTGCTTCGCCTTGCGCAAAACCGTGCTTTTTGTGCGGAAATCCGCCATTTTCCGGTCCTCCCGGTTGAAGATCTGCGTGATTTTGATGCCCGAAAGGTTTTCCGAAAGATAGGTGTTGATGTCGGTGGTGGCGTCGTTGACCTTCAGGTGCGCCCGGCGGGAGAATTTGCGGAAGATCACCGTGAACAGCACCACGAAGGGCACGAAGCACAGCACCAGCAGCGCCAGCGCCCGGTTCAGCGCCAGCATTGCGCCCAGCACGCCGAAGATCAGAATGATGTTTTTCGCCAGCGTGACGAGAATATTGGTGAACAGGAAGGAGATCGCGTTCGGGTCGTTGCTCACGCGGGTGACCAGCTTGCCCACGGGGATCTCGTTGAGCTGCTCCTGGGATAAGCCCTCGATGTGGGTGAAGATATCCTCGCGCAGGGCGGTGACGATCTTCTGCCCGGTTTTCTGCAGAATGATCGCCTGCAGATAGGTGCAGACCATGCTGACCACGAGAATGCCCACGTAAACCGCCACCAGCGAGAACAGGGCGGACAGCTCGAAGGAGTCCTTGACGGTGTCCTCGATCCTGCCCACAAGGTAGGGCGAGGCAAGGTCGTAGACGATGGAGAGCAGCATCACGACGATGACGGCGGCGAATTCCTTTTTATAGGGCATCGCGTATTTCAGAATCCGGCGGGAAAGCTCCCGGTCGGTCATCTGCCGCCGTTCCTCCTCGCTGCGGGTTTTGACTTTCAATATAATATAGGCGACGATGAACAGCGTCGTGAACGTGCCGATGATCGCGCCGACGGTCAGAAGCGGAAGATAATCAGTCATTGCCGTTTTCCTCCTTTGCTTCCAGCTTCTGCAGCTCCACGCTGCGGCGGTATTCCGGGCAGCGCGCGCAGAGCTCGGCGTGGGTGCCGAAGTCCAGCACTTTTCCGTCCGCCAGGAAGAGGATCCTGTCCATATGCTCGATGGTGGAGATCCGGTGGGCGATCAGGATCGTGGTCTTGCCCTGACGGGTGCGGCGCAGGTTTTCGAGAATCGTTTTCTCCGTGCCGGTATCCACCGCCGAGACCGAGTCGTCAAGAATCAGGATCGGCGCGTTTTTCATCAGCGCCCGCGCGATGGAGATGCGCTGCTTCTGCCCGCCGGAGACCGTTACGCCCCGCTCGCCCAGCACCGTGTCGTAGCCGTCGGCGAATTCGCGGATGTTGCCGTCCACGTCGGCGAGGAGCGCGGCGGCCTCCGCCTCTTCCCGGCGGACCTCGTCGGCGGAAAATGCGATGTTGTTCTCAATGGTGTCGGAGAACAGGAAATTGTCCTGCGGCACATAGGCGCAGCCCTCCCGCAGGGAGCGGATCGTGATGTCGTTCACGTCGCGGCCGTCGATGAACAGCGTCCCGTCCGGCACGTTATAGGTGCGCAGGATCAGGTCCACAAGGGTGGTTTTGCCGGATCCGGTGCGCCCGACCACGCCCACGTTCTCGCCCGCGTTGATCTTGAAGCAGACGTGCTCCAGCGCGTCGTATTCCCCGTCGGGATAACGGAAGGTGAGATCCCGGAATTCGATTTCGCCGCGGATCTGCGCAAGGTCCTGCGCGCCGGGGCGGTCCGCCACGCTCTGTTTCGCGTCAAGAAGAGCGCTGACCCGGTTGAGGGAGGCCTTGCCCCGGGAGGTCATGTCGATCAGCTCGGAAATCGCCATCACCGGCCATACGATGGCGGTGAAATAGCCGATAAATTCCACCAGCTGCCCGGCGTTGAACACGCCTTTGTATACAAGATAGCCGCCGTAGCCGAGGATCACGCTCATCACCGCGCCCACGAAGAATGTGACGAGAATGCGCAGCAGCACCGAGGCGCGGGTATGGTCCACGTTGGCCTTTTCGTTGTCCTTGTTGAGCTTGCGGAACGCCAGCAGCTCCGCCGCCTCCTTGACGAAGGCCTTGACCACCGCCACGCCGGAAAAGCTCTCCTGCGCGAAGTCGGAGAGGCGGGAGAACGCCGCCTGCCGCACGTCCCATTTTTTCATCATATATTTGCCCAGCACCGTGGCGGCGGCGAACAGAAACGCCATCGGGGTCATCGAAAGCGCTGTCAGCAGCGCGTGCATGCGCGCCATTTTTACCAGCGAGAGCGCCCCCAGCATCAGCGCGTCGAAAAACATGAGGATGCCCCAGGCAAAGCACTCCTGAATGGTGTCCAGATCGTTGGTGAACAGGCTCATCAGGTCGCCCACCTTGTTGCGCTGGTAATATTCCCGGCTCAGGAACCGGGCGTTGTCGAACATCCGGTCGCGCAGCTGCGTCTCGATGCGGATCGCCGCGTTGAAAAAGGTGATGCGCCACA
>CACYHJ010000194.1:0-2604 GCA_902774165.1 Oscillospiraceae bacterium | reverse complement strand
GGTGAAGCGCCACAGAAACCTGCCGAAGACCATCGCTAAAATGATCTTCACCATGGGCATGCAGATGCGGTCCAGAAGAAACGCGCCGTCAAAGGGCAGCGTTTCTCCGCCGACCGTCACCGCGCCGTCGTTGACGCCGTTGATCACCATCTGGTACAGCTCCGGGATCTCCAGCTGCAGCACGTCCACGACCACCAGCGCCGCGAGGCCCAGAAGCAGCAGCGGCGCGTATCTGAAATAATACTTGTTGATGTGTCTGCCGAAAATCATATCTTTTTCCTTTATATATACCTTTATATAAAATGCTACGCAGAAGAATATAGCATATTTTTCCGCATAATGCAACCTTGCGCAAAAAATAGAACAAAACGAAATGATTTCCTCTTGATTGCGGCGATGCGATCATGTATAATAATATATTATTCTTGATTTGATCGGAGAAAGATGATGAAGGAATACAGGCAACAGCATTTTACGGGGGAGCGGGCGCTCTTTGCGCAAAAAGAACTCTACGCCGAGGACTGCATTTTCGAGAACGGCGAGTCCCCGCTCAAGCACGGGGAGAATCTGCGTCTGTTCGGCTGTATGTTCCGCTGGAAATACCCGCTTTGGTACTGCAATCACGTGACGGCCGAAAAATGCACCTGGTTCGATACCGCCCGGGCGGGCGTGTGGTATTCCGACGACGTGACGGTGAAGACGGCGCTGATCGGCGCGCCGAAGAATTTCCGCCGCTGCAGAAACCTCACCCTGCGGGACGTGTCCCTCTCCGACGCGAAGGAGACCCTCTGGAGCTGCGACGGCGTCACGCTGGAGAACGTGACCGCCAAGGGCGACTATTTCGCCATGAATTCAAGCAATATCCGCGTGAACGGCTTTTCTCTGGACGGGAATTATTCCTTTGACGGAGTGAAAAACGCCGAGGTGCGTTCCGCCCGGATGCTCACGAAGGACGCCTTCTGGAACAGCGAGAACGTGACGGTTTACGACTCGTTCATCAGCGGAGAATATCTGGGCTGGAACTCGAAAAATCTCACCTTTGTCAACTGCGTGATCGAATCGCTGCAGGGCATGTGCTATATCGAAAACCTGAAAATGATCGACTGCAAGCTGCTGAACACCACGCTGGCGTTCGAGTATTCCGAGGTGGATGCGCAGATCGACTCGGGCATCGAGAGCGTGCTGAACCCGAAAAGCGGCATCATCCGCGCCCGGCAGATCGGCGAGCTGATCATTGAGAAGGACCGGGTCGACCCGTCGAAGACCGTGATCGTGTGCTCCGAGATCGCGAAGCGCAGCGACCGCCCGGAATGGCTGAGGGAGAAGGAATGAAATACGATTTCGATACGCCCGTCGACCGCCGGGGGACGGATTCCCTGAAATGGGACGTGGGGGAGAACGAGCTGCCCATGTGGGTGGCGGATATGGATTTTCCGGCTGCGCCCGAGATCCGCGCCGCGCTGCAAAAACGCCTTGACCACGGCGTGTTCGGCTACGGCGACGTGCCCGACGCCTGGTACGAGGCGTATATTGGCTGGTGGAAGCGCCGTCACGGCTTCACAATGAAAAAGGAGGAGCTGATTTTCTGCACCGGCGCGGTGCCGGCGATCTCCTCCATGGTGCGCAAGCTCACCACGCCCAACGAGAACGCGGTTCTGCTCACGCCTGTATACAATATTTTTTTCAACAGCATTGTCAATAACGGCGCGCGGGCGCTGGAATGCCCGCTGAAAAACGACGGCGGCGTTTATTCCGTCGATTTTGCCGCGCTGGAAACGGCGCTTTCCGACCCGCAGACGACGCTGATGATCCTCTGCAACCCGCAGAACCCCGTCGGAAAAATCTGGGACCGGGCGACCCTTGCCGCGATCGGCGCGCTTGCGCGGAACTATCACGTGACCGTGATCTCCGACGAGCTGCACTGCGATCTGACCGAGCCGGGGAAAGAATACGTCCCGTTCCTCTCCGTTTCCGACGACTGCCGCGCCGTGGGCGTCATGTGTCTTGCGCCCACGAAGACGTTCAATCTTGCCGGGATGCAGACCGCCGCGGTGTGTGTGCCGGACCCGTTCCTGCGCCATAAGGTATGGCGGGGCCTGAATACCGACGAGGTGGCGGAGCCCAACGCCTTCGCCGTGCCCGCCGCCGTCGCCGCCTTTACGGCGGGGGAGCCGTGGCTTGAGGAATTAAGGGAATATATTGCACAGAACCGGAAAACAGCGGAAGAGTTTATTGCCGACTGCCTGCCCGCGATCCGCGTCACGCCTCAGGACGCGACCTATCTTATGTGGCTGGACGTTTCCGCGATCTCGGAGAACGGGGAAGCCCTTGCGGAAGAGATCCGCGCAAAGACCGGCCTTTACCTGATCGGCGGCGAGGAATACGGCAAGGCGGGAAAAGGCTTCCTTCGCATGAATATCGCCTGCCCGCGCTCCGTCCTGGAGGACGGTCTTGCCCGGCTGGAGGCGGCGCTGGGGTAAATTCTGATTTAACGGCGGAGCCGTTAAATCAGAATTTAAGTCCCGAGTACCGAGGCCCGAGTCTCGAGGCGTTGAAATCCGAGCAGGATTACGATAATAAAGACTCGGTTTATCTCAATTTTCA
>CACYHJ010000193.1 GCA_902774165.1 Oscillospiraceae bacterium | reverse complement strand
GAAGGACGCGGAAAAGGATTTCGTCATCACAAGCCCCTACGACGCGGTCGACTGGGACGCGTGGGGAACGTATAAATTCCAGCCCCACTGCCACACCAACGCCAGCGACGGTTTTCCGACCATTCATGAATTTGTTCAGAATCATTACGATCTTGATTACGACGTCGTTGCGCTGACCGACCACGGGACGCTGAACCAGGGCTGGAACAAACAGCCGAACCTTGTGCCGCTGATCCGTCTGGTCAAATACGAGCGCACCGGGCTGCAGCCGATCAACCCGCTGACCGATGAAGAATATGAAGCGGTGCTGAACGGCACCGCCGCGTCTTCGAAACGCACCCACAAAAACGGGATGCTGGACGTGCCGAAGGGCGTCGAGCTGAACATGGCGACGCCGGTAGCCGATTGCCATCTGACCGGGTATTTCTGCGATTACGGCCAGGGGCTTGCGGGCGTTTACGGCGATTATGAAACGCCCTCCGCCGGCGTCAGGGACGCGGGCGGCATTTCCATGCTCTCCCACGTGGGCGAATACGTCTATATCCATAAAGACAGCGAAAAATACGTCGGGCAGAAGATCGACGAGTACTACGTCAACAAATTCGCGCGGCTGTTCCTTGACAACCCCGGCGCCAGCGTCGGCATGGGCATCAACAGCGCAACCGACGCCCACACCCGCTGCGACCGGATCCTCTACGACCAGATTCTTCAGAAGACCATACCCAACGGCGTGGTTCCCTGGGGCTTCTGCTTTTCAGACTCCCATACCAACAGTTCCGCAAACGACGCGTACACCATGCTGCTGACGGATGATTTCAGCCTTGACGGCGTACGCAGCGCGATGGTAAACGGCACGGCGTTCGCCGTCTCCCACTACTCCAACGGTTATGAGCTCAACGGCATGCAGGAGATGCCCGGATATTCCGACGACCTGAAGCTGTGGGACGACGAGAGCTATTATTTCTGCAACGACACGCCCATCGTAACCCGGATCACCGTTGACAACGAAAACGACGCCATCACAATTGAGGGCGAGCACTTTGACGAGATCACCTGGGTTTCAAACTGCGAGGTCATCCGGCGCGAGAGCGATATCTCCACCGGCACGGCGACGCTGGATCTGCACGCTTCGGACCTGCTGAACGATCCGGAGCTTTACGTCCGGTTTTACATCACCGGCGATTACGGCATCTGCTATTCCCAGCCCTTTACGCTGAACGTCGAGGGCGAGACGTTTGAAGCGGTCGACGTCCCCGAAACGCACGATATCTCCACCTTCCTTCGGAACCTCGTGACGTTCTTCGACATCTTCCTTTTCAGACGGAACCCCTTGATCTGGTTCTTCAAATTCTTCGCGCTGGGCTATGACGCCTGGGCGGAATAATATGACAAAAAACGGGTGGATTTCTTACGATCCGCCCGTTCTTTTCATTATGAATTCTTTTTGACCAGAACCGCGCTCACCACGCTGCCGGCGCCGCTCAGCGCGAGGGAAAGACCGACAAGTCGGGTAATTATCTTCCCCAGAGACGCCGGATTGCAAAGGATCACAACGCCCAGCACGATCCCCGCAAGGGCGATCAGCGCCGCGATCACGCGGCCGGCGGGAAGGCTGAACGCGGCGAAGAAATCGCCGACGGAATTCAGAAGCAGGATCAGGCCGAACACAAACGGCAGGACGCCGGAAACAAACGCAGGGGCGGCAAGAAATACCACCGCCATGATTACGGCAAGCACAGACAGAATTAAAGTCAGCACATGTTTTCGGTCGTCCGGGAACAGAAAATAGATCAGGAATCCGACGAGCGCGCCGATCGCGAAAATGACGCCTGCAATCCGCACGGCGGTCGCGAGGGCTCCGGTGGGGGTAAAAATCAGGATCCCGCCCATCAGAAGCAGAAGAATCCCCGCCGTCAGTTTGGTCTTGAACAGATCGGAAACAAAGCTTCTCATAATAATCGCCTCTTTTCCGTTCTATTGTATCGCAATCATCGAAAAGATTCAACGCTTTTCTTGATTTTCCTTTCTGTCTGTGATAGAATAAATTCATCGTTACCGAAAGGGGACTGTTTTCATGAAAAAGGTCATCTGCATTCTGTTAAGCGTCCTTTTGCTCTGTCCGCTTCTTCCCGTGTTCGCCTCCGCCGCAGACAAGCCCTGCGATTGCGGGAAGCCGCCGATCATCCGTGTCTGCGGGCTCGGCGCGCCGATTTTTGACGGAAACGGAAACGAACTGAAAGCCGCCGACGGTTCGACCATCGTTCAGACGGTCGCAAAGGCGCTCCCGCTGCTCCCCGGGCTGCTCAGCGGCAAACTCACCGCGCGCGAGGCGGAAAAGGTCGTTGAGATCGCGGACGGTTTTTTTGATTCCCTCGGCCTTGACGAAAACGGCGACGCCCCGGCGGGACAGGGAGTTCATTTCACTTATCCGACGGCGGTGGATCATGAAAACGGCAGGCTGATCAACTTCGATTACGACTGGCGGCTCGACCCCTTTGACAGCGCCGAAAAGCTTCACGACTTCGTGGAATACATCAAAACGCTGACGGGACACGACAGAGTCTGTCTGATCGGCGAATCCATGGGCACGATCATCATGACCACCTACCTTGCCGAATACGGCTTTGACAGCGTCGCAGGCGTGATCTGGTACAACGGCGGCTATAAAGGGATTCTGACCTGCAGCGACTCCTTCTCCAATCAGAACACGCTGGGCGCCGACACCATGGGCGCTTATCTGAAACAGGTCGCCGCGTCCGCGGACAGCGAAGCCCTTTATAATCTGATGAGCGCTCTGTATGATTCAGGCCTGCTGTCTCAGGTGTTTGACGGCGTTCTGACCGGGGCGTACCGCCTGAACGACGACGGATATCTTCAGGATTTCCTTGTGCGCAATATCGGCAGATTTCCCGGGCTGTGGTCCTTCGTAAAATATGAGGATTTTGACGCCGCCGTGGACTACGCGTTCCCGACGCCGGAACTCAGAACCATGTATGCAGCGCTGATTGAACGGATTACCCGATACCACGACGAGGTTTCCGCAAAGGCGGACGAGCTGATGGCGCAGGCGGAGACCCTGACCGGAAAAGTCGGCGTCGTCTGCGGGTACGGATCGCTGCTGCCGCCGGTTACCCACGAGGAATATCTGCAGAGCGACAGTGTGATCTCCACCCGGGAGGAATCCAACGGCGCGACCTGCGCGCCGGTCGGCGGAACCCTCGGCGAAGGTTACCGTCAGGCAGTCGCGGACGGCCACAACCACGTCTCCCCAGACAACCAGATCGACGCTTCCACCTGCTTCTTCCCGGATAAAACGTGGTTCATCAAGTACGGGATGCATTCCTTCAACTCCGACGGTTACAGCGCGGAGCTGATTCGCAACGTCTTCTTCTCAGACGCGCCGTATACCGTATTTACCGACAAAGCGTATCCTCAGTTCCTGATTCTCGACAAAGAGAAAGAAAACGTCGCGCCGCTGACTGCGGCGAACGACGAGAGCCGGGATCTGCAGACGGGGTTCGGATATCGCGTTCTGAACGTCATCTTCAAATTAAGCGCTTCCGTTCTCGGCTTTTTTGTCCGGATCACGACGGCTATGAGAAAATAACAATCCAGTGAATTTCCGCTCTCCGTTCGGAGGGCGGTTTTTTTCAGTTTCATATTGACAAAGATGTCTACATGTGGTAGTCTTGTATTGTCGACAATATGTAGTCAAAATAGGAGAGCTTCATATGAGTGATTTAAGACTCGGCGCGGTAGAGGCAAGGTTCGCGGACATCGTCTGGACAAACGAGCCCCTCGCCACCGCGCTTCTTGTGAAACTGTGCGAAAAAGAATTGCAATGGAAGCGCACGACGACCTACACCGTATTGAAACGGCTCTGCGAGCGCGGCATTTTCAGGCTCGACAACGGTATGGTCACAGCGTTGATCTGCAGAGACGAATTCTACGCAAAAAAGAGCGCGGAATTTGTAAACGACTCCTTTCAGGGGTCCCTGCCCGCGTTTTTCGCAGCCTTTACCTCCGGTAAAAAGCTGTCGCAGAAGGAGATCGACGAGCTGCAGGAGATGATAAACGATCTGAGAGGGAAGTCATAATGACGGACGTTGTATTTTATATCTTTTCTGTCCTGCTGAATATGAGTATTACCGCAGGATGGATCATTCTTGTACTCCTTGCATTACGGCTGATTTTCCGAAGAGCACCGAAACGACTTCTCTGTGATCTATGGGGGCTTGCCGCGCTCCGTCTTTTGATCCCCGTATCATTTCAAAGCAAGTTCAGTTTTGTTCCCTCGACGCAAACAGTTGCGATCAACGGAATTCTTGAGCCTTACAGCATTAATCTGGGATTTGATTCGATCAACGACGCAGTGGACGCGATTTTGGAGAATACCGACGAATTCAGTTATGATATTTATTATTGGATCGACCGGCTTTCTTTTACATGGTTGATCGGGATGTGCGTTCTGCTTCTTCTCGCGCTCGTGAGCTATATTCAGATTCGCAGATCCGTGCGGGAATCTGTTCCCGTTCGCGACAGGATTTATCTCTGCGACGGGCTTTCCTCTCCGTTCGTTTTCGGACTATTCCGTCCGAAGATCTATATTCCCGCCGGAACGGGAGACAATGAGCTGAAATACGTAGAAGCGCACGAGAAAGCGCATATCCGAAGACTGGATCATATCCGCAAGCTGTTCGCCTACCTTCTGCTTTGCGTTTACTGGTTTCATCCTCTGGTATGGATTGCATATATCTTATTCTGCCGCGATGTGGAAGGCGCGTGCGACGAATATGTGATAAACAAATATGATGATGCACAGCGCGCGGATTATTCAGAAGCTCTTCTTCGCTTCAGCTCTCCGAGCAAAAACATCCGAGCTTGCCCGGTTGCATTCGGGGAGATCGGCGTCAAAGCACGCATCCGAAAAATTTTATATTATAAAAAACCAGCCCGTACGCTGATTGCAGTCGTGCTTGCCTCTGCAGCCCTTCTCGGCTTTGTTTTTTTGAGCGATCCGGTTAATGCAAAAAGCGTTCTCGGAACCCTTAACGCAAAGTATGTCCTTCTGAATATGGATTCCGGGACAATAAACGCAGAGCTGACGTTTCACGGCATCAGCGGCCGCGGCAAACTTGTCGTATTCGCTCATGACGGCGCAAAGACTATATATGGAAAAATGATTACCGACACAAATGCCATATCAAACATCTTCACCGCCAGCAAGACCGGAGAGACTTATGTTTTTCCTTCAATTTTCGATTCTTACCGATTCAGCGCTTCAATGAGTACCGGGGAACTGTTCGGTGTTTTATTTGACGGATGTGAATTCTTCTCTGTTCAAGGAGAGCTATATGCGGATATCGACGGACGCCCCGGCAAGGAGCGTCTTCTCATGACGATGAACAATCAACGGCAGCGTTTTCTTTCCGTATTCCTGAACGACGGAACGATTAGCAAGTTTTTATACGAATTTCATCCATGATCACGACGCGGCAGCCAAAAGATACCCGCTCCGACTGACCGACGGCGAGCCGGAAGCGATTGGAACTGATCCCGACAATACGGAGACTTATGTGTCGTTTTCAGAACCGATTTACACGATGACTACAATGCCGTAAGGAGGAAAGCAAATGGAGAACATTCTGATTAAAGTCATAAATATGAGCGTCACTGCCGGATGGGTTGTTCTGGCGCTCGTCGCGGTCCGGCTGATTTTCAGAAAACTCCCGAAGCGGGCGCTTTGCGCGCTGTGGGGCATCGTCGGGCTGTGGCTCGTTCTGCCCTATTCTCTGAAAAGCGTATTGAGCCTGATCCCCTCCACGCAGACGGTCACGGCGAACAACGCCGGAAGCCCGGTCATCAACAGCGGCTTCACCGCGTTCAATACCGTCGTCAACCCGATCATCTCAACGCAGACCGCCGTCGGCGAGCCGATCGCCGCGCAAACGCCCTGGGACAGATTTCTTGCCGCAGCGCCGTATCTGTGGCTCTGCGGCGCAGCTCTGATGCTGGCGTGGGCACTGATCGGTTATCTCAGAGTCCGGCGTGGCGTGCGGGAAAGTATTCCCGCCGAAAAGGGCGTTTATCTCTGCGACCGGCTCCCCTCCCCGTTCATCCTCGGCGTTTTCCGTCCGCGGATCTATCTGCCCGCGCATCTGCCGGAGGATCGGCGGGAATTCATCCTAACCCACGAAAAGACCCACGTCAGGCGGCGCGACCAGCTTTGGAAACCGCTGGGCTATCTGCTTCTGAGCGTCTACTGGTTCAATCCCCTGTTGTGGGTCGCATATATCCTTCTTTGCCGTGATATCGAAGCCGCCTGCGACGAGCGGGTGATCAGAGATTACAGCGACCGGGAACGGGCGCTCTATTCGCAGACGCTCCTTGATTTCAGCGCGCCGGGCAGGATCGTCTCCGCCTGCCCCGTGGCGTTCGGCGAGACCGGCGTGAAGGAGCGCGTGAAATCGGTGCTGAGTTACAAGAAGCCGACGATTTGGATCATTGCCGCGGCGGTCGTTTTAAGCCTCGTTCTCGCGGTCGTATTCCTGACCGACCCGAAAAAGAAGGGCGCGCCGAAGAACGCCGAAGAAGCGGCGGGCGAATATATCGTGACCGTTTCGAGCCCGAAGCCGCTGGGATCCGGCGCGTCGTTCACGCTCTCGGAGGACGGAACGTTCCGGTTCTCGCTCGGGGTTGCGATCAGCTTT
>CACYHJ010000192.1 GCA_902774165.1 Oscillospiraceae bacterium | reverse complement strand
CTTCTCTAATTCGATACGAGCCTCCTCGATCTTTGCTTCGTTGACATATCTATATGTAAATTCATTATCAGTTTTAAACTTTGTTCCGCAATGCAGGCATTCGAAAGTTTTATCCTGCGGATTCCACTTTAAACTTCCTTTACAATTGCTGCAAACTAAATGTTGAATGCCCATATGAAATCTCCTAGACAAAACAACGAAAATAATATGAATTAAAATGACATATCTCAACTACATTTTTTACACTTCTCAATTCAAGCCTCGTCTCATGCTATCGCCAAATAAGGAGGTTGTTGATGGTTAAAATCATCCGATGTTATTTGAGATGCCAAAGGATTGATGCTAAGCTCCTTACTTCTCCCTTCCCAGCCGGAAGGTGACGGAGCGCTTGAGGTATTCCAGGTATTCCTCGTCCCGGCACATCGCCTTGCCGGGGGAGTCAGACAGCTTGGCCACCGCGCGGCCGTTGACGGTCTGCAGCTTGATGACGATGTTCAGGGCTTCCTCGCTGGTGTCGTTGGAGCAGAAGGTGCCGATGCCGAAGGAGACCTTCGTCCTGTCTTTGAAATAATCGTACAGCGCCTGCGCCCGGTCAAAATCAAGGCTGTCGCTGAACAGCAGCATTTTGGTCTTCGGGTCGATCCCGTATTTTTTATAATGGGCGATCATTTTCTCGCCCCAGGCGTAGGGGTCGCCGCTGTCGTGGCGCACGCCGGTGTAGTTGTTGGCCATGGCGCGGTTGAAGTCCAGAAGGAACAGGTCCGTCGTGACGGTGTCGGTCAGCGCGGTGCCGTTGTCGCCCTGATACTCGTCGTACCAGTCGCGCATGGCGAAGTGGTTGGAATATGCCAGCGGGATACTGTCGATGCCCTGATACATCTGCACGAACTCGTGGGCGTAGGTGCCGATGGGCGTCAGGTTGTATTTCATGGCAAGGTACACGTTCGAGGTGCCGACGCAGTTCTTCGTCTGTGTCGCCAGGCGGCGCACCACCTCGTCCTCCCATTCGCGGGACAGACGCCGGCGGCAGCCGAATTCGGCGAAGGTGAAATTGTATTTTCCGCTCTGAAACGCCGCGATCTTCGCGTCCAGCCGCTTTTTTGCCGAGGCCAGCAGCGCGTCGTAATCGAATTTCATGCGGAAATAGACCTCGTTGACGATCTCCAAAAGGAAGATCTCAAACTGCATCGCCGAAAACAGCGGCCCCCTGACGACGATGCTCAGCTCTCCGTCGTCGGAAAGCGAGGTGGTCACATAATCGCGGATCGGCCGCCACAGCCGCAGGAACTCCACATAGTCGCTTTTGATGAAGCGGATGGATCGCAGATAATCCAGCTCTTCATTGGTAAAGCGCAGGGAACACAGATGCCCGATCTGCGCGTCGATCTCCTCCAGCATCTCCGGCGTGAACACGACGCCCTTGCTGCGGCATTTGAAAAAGTATTCGCCCGTCAGGTCCGTGTGCTTGTGGAAGATCACCTGATCCATATTGAATTTGTAAAGATCCGTGTCTAAAAGCGAATCCACAATGGGAGGCAGTTTCATCATTTTTCGTCACCTTCCTTCAGAATGTCGATCTGGCAGCTCTTCATGGTCGCAAGCGCCGCCTCGTGCAGGGCGGGCGTGACGCCGGCGCAGCAGGATGCGTCCACGGCGATGGGCGCCTCGGGAAAGTGCGCTTTCAGCAGCAGCGCGTTGGAAACGACGCAGATATCCGTGCAAAGGCCGATCAGCGTCACGCAGAACGGCTCGCCCGCGGCTTTTTCTTCGATCAGGCGCGGCAGATCCCTGCTGCCGAAGGTATATTTTTCCACCGGGACCGCATCCTTGCCCTCCAGCGCGGCGGCGATCCGCTCGTTCAGCGCCCAGCCGCCGGTCCCCCTGACGCAGTGGGGTACCGGCAGTTTTCTGCCCTCCGCCGTCTGCAGATAATCCTCAGAGTGCGTGTCGAAGGTGACGAAGATCCCGCCGTCAAATCCGCGGATTTTCTTCTCCGCCGCGGGGATGATCGCCTGCGCCTCCGGCGTGCCGAGGGCGCCGTCCACAAAATCCTTTTGCATGTCCACAACGATCAGAAATTCCTTCATTTGAAAAACCTCCTTCAGGGATCGGTATGGTTTGTTATTTGCAATGTGATAATATCATATTTATCTTAACATGTCAAGCGTTTTGCTCTCTTTTTTTCAGAATAATTTTAATGTGCGTCGGCGTCTTCAGCTCCAGCCCGAAATCGCGGCGGATCTGCCACGCGGTGTAGGGGAGCGTGAAGCTGTCGTAATAGGTGATTTCGTAGTCGTTGGGGATCAGCGACAGAAAACGCTCAAGAGACAGCGAGAAATAGTTTTCCCGCACTTCCCGGTCCCAGTTCTGCGTGTAGCTGTATTTCAGCAGGTAATGCACCAGGTCCCGGTTGCGGGTGATCGGGCCCCAGATCTGTTCATAGTCCGCAAGATGCTGCCGGAACTCAGGGTTCGAGCGCACCGCCGCCAGCTCCGAAGGGGAGACGGGCGTGTTGTGCAGGTCGGAAAACATCATGTCCCGGATCGTCACATACCGGAACCCGCTGCCGAATACCCTTTGCCAGAACTGCGCGACGGATTCCTCCGTCCCGTAGGAATAGACCTCGTGGATCGTGCTTGAAATGTTCAGAAGGCTGCGTTCAAAGGGGATGTGAATCTCGTCCCAATCCAGATAAAACGTGCCCTCCGGCATATTGATCCTCGCCGCCTCGATCATCTCCTCGCTCAGGTCGTAGCCCGCGTAGTGATATTCACCGAAAAACGCGTGCAGGGCCTTGATCAGCTCTCCGTTTGCGCAGCCGAAGTCCAGAATATGGTCGACCGGCTCGAAAATCTTATCCATAAAAAACATCTTATCCAGGATGGATTTCTGCATGCGGTGAAGATAGACGTTCAGATCCGTGATTCCGTACGGATGGGTATTCATAAGAAGCGCACCTTTCGTTTTTGTTTCTCTGCTTATAAAATTATTATACCGTAAATCGGGAACATGTCAACCGTTTCAGTCGGTATTCCCCGGTTTTTCACGGGCGGAAATGGGGTTGATCCGCTTGACATCCCGGCGAAAAAAAGGTATGATGTAAGAAAAAACAAGGGAGAAAAGCATATGTATCTTGGCATTATCAACGGTTGGGACGAGGGTCATTTCAAAGCGGTCAGCGAGCTCGGGCTTCAGGGCATCGAGTTTTGCGTAAACCATAATTACGATTCCGCCGAAGTGCTTGCCCGCGCTGAGGAGATCCGCGCGAATTCCGAAAAATACGGCGTGCGCGTGGGCGCGATCGGCCGCTGGGGGATGCGTCGGGTCGATGAAAACGGCGCGGTGATCCCCGAGGCGCTGCAGCATGACAAAAACCTGATCGACCTGTGCGAGAAGGTCGGCTGCCCGGTGTTCAACTGCGGCTGCAATTGGACCGAGGGGAAAAGCTATCCTGAAAACTGCGAGATCGCGATTGATTATTTCTCCCGCCTTCTGGACTACGCCCGCGGGAAGGGCGTGAAAATCGCCGTGTATAACTGCGACTGGGAGAATTTCGTCGTGGACGACAAGGCCTGGTCCGTGGTGCTCGGCGCGCTGCCGGAGCTGGGGATCAAGTTCGATTCCTCCCACTCGATCAACCGCCATGAGGATTATATCAAAGTCCTCGCCGACTGGAAAGAGCGCGTCTATCACGTGCATATCAAGGGCAACCTGCAGGTGAACGGCGCGTCATACGACGATTCTCCCGCGGGGCTCGACACCACAAAATGGCCCGCGATCATGGCGCTGCTTTACATCGGGAATTATAACGGCATGCTGTCCATCGAGCCGCATTCCGGCAACTGGCGCGGCACAAAGGGCCAGTGGGCGGTCAAATATACCATCAACTTTATGCGCCCGTTCCTCATGCCGGAGGACTTCACGGCGGAGGATGACGTTTATATGCCGTAAATTCTGAGTGAACGGCGGAGCCGTTACTCAGAATTTACAGTCTCGAGTCTCGAGTCCCGAGACCCAAGATACAAGCTTAAAGTCCGTGCGACTTGGTGAAGGCTGAGATAAATCTTGGCTTTTTTATCGTAATCCTGCTTAGATTTCAACACCTCGGGACTCGGGTCTCGGGACTCGGGACTTGAATACTGATTCAGCAAAGCTGAATCAGTATTCAGAAAGGAACCTCCATGTCCGATCTCATTCTCAACACCACCGGAGCGAATCCGATCCTGCCCTTCGGCGTTTATATCCCCGACGGGGAGCCGAAGGTGTTTGACGGCAGGCTTTATTTATACGGGTCCCACGATCTGTTCGGCGGGGCCTATTGCTGTTACGATTATCACGTCTATTCCGCGCCGCTGGAGGATCTTTCAAGCTGGACCGACCACGGCATAAGCCTGCGTTCCCGCGCCGACGACGGCGGGTTTGCCGATATCCCATGGTCGCGGGAGCTGCTGTACGCCCCGGATCTTGTGAAGCGCGGGGAACGGTATTATCTGTATTTCTGCCTGTCGGACGGTTCCGAGGGCGTCGCGGAGAGCGACTCCCCGGCGGGGCCGTTCACAAACGCCCGCCGAATCACCATGAACGGCGCCCCGATCGAGGGGATCGACCCCTCCGTGCTGGAGGACGACGGGACGTTTTATTACACCTGGGGGCAGTTCAGCATGAAAATGGCGCAGCTGAACGACGATATGTGCACCCTGAAGCCGGAGACCTTCCGGGACGGCGTGATCACGAACCGGGACGGCGCCCAGGGGTTCCACGAGGGCTCCTCCCTGCGGAAGATCGGCGCTCGTTACTGCCTGATCTACGCCTCGGAGTGGAAGCCGGAATTCCCGAACCGCTCCGCCGCGCCCACCAAGCTGGACTATGCCGTCGCCGACGCGCCCTGGGGGCCCTATGAACGCCGGGGAACGGTGGTCGACAACGCCGGCATTGACCCGAAAAGCTGGAACGACCACGGCTCGGTGATCAAGGCGGGGGAGCAGTGGTACGTCTTTTATCACGGCTCGTCAAACTGCGCCGAATTCAACCGCCGCGCCCGGGTCGAACGGCTGCGGGTAGACGAGACGCGCTGCGAGATCCGTCAGGCGGAGATGACCTGCAACGGATTTCTCGACGCGCTGCCCTATGATCTTGTGGACGGGCCGGCGCGCGCCTGCCGCTTTTTCGGCGGCGCTTACGTGACCGAGCGCCCCGACGGGACCTTCCCGCTGGTGCAGATCGAAACCGGCGCGGGGATGGAATTCCGATACGTCCGGTTTCCCGCCGGAAAATACCGCCTGAACCTGCGGTATTCCGCGCGGGAAGACTGTGCGCTGACGGTGCTGCTTGACGGCGAACCTGCGGCGCGGATCCCGCTGCCGCCGGACGAAACCGAAGCCTTCGTCGTTTCATAAACCCAGACGCAGAGCGTATCCTTGCGGTTTCCGAGTCACGAGTCACGAGTCACGAAGCAACGGGGCGTCAGCCCGACAAATCAGTATTCAGAAAGGAGCTCTCATGGAACAAACACTCGCCTGGATCGGGATCGGCGCGATTCTGATCGTTTTTCTCGTTGTTTTCGTGATCGCGTCGAAGCGTTTTTCAAAGCGCGCGAAAATGAAAAAAGAATTCTATGCCAAGGCGGATCGCCAGCGGGCGAACATGCTCAAATACAAAGACGCGGACGCGGACGTTCTGCGTTCCGCTCCCGCGGCTGAAATGATCGAGGGACTTGCCGCCGGGGTGCAGGAGGAGATTGCCGACTGCGCGGCGCCCAACGCGGCGTTCCGGGAGCTTCCCCTTTGGCGGCGGTACGCCTACGCCGCGTATTATTTCTTCTCGGACTCCGAGATCAAGCTCTCCGGGTTCTTCCGGAACAGCGGCGAACCGCTGCTGTCCACGGCGATGGAGTGCCTTGAAAAAACCGGCATGGAGGAGTATCTGTCCCTGATCCGGAAGGAATACGAGATGCTGGACGACGATAACGACGCCGTCTCGGTGGAGGAAACGAAAATTGCCGCCTGGGACGCGGATTTTGCCCGGCTGGACCGGGAGCCGCTGCGGCAGCGGGTCAAGGAGATCATCACTCAGGCGCATCCCGGTGCGTAAACAGAATCCATCATCCTGCGCAGGGCGTTCGGCTCTGCGCTTTTTTGTATCGGAGAACACGGCAAAGGCATAATATGACACTGCAGGGGCAATCGTCTCTGCCCGGAAACGTCCGGATATTACTCTCAGGAGGTTATGCCTATGGCAGTTTTCTATAATCAGGCAACGCTGTCTTATCAAGGCGGCACGGTCAATTCCAACGTCGCCGCCGGGGAACTGTTGGACGCGTTCTCCGCGGAAAAAACGGCGGTGTCGGCGGATTATTCCCCCGGCAGCTCCGTGATCTACGTGCTCAGCCTTGTCAACAGCGGCGTTTCGCCGTTGACCGGGATCGCCGTCAGCGACGATCTGGGCGGTTATCTGTTTGACGGCAATTCCGTCTGGCCGCTCTCCTATGTCGCCGGCAGCCTGACCTATTTCGTGGGCGGCGCGCAGCAGCCCGCCGACGCGCTGACCATTTCTGCGGGCCCGCCGCTGACCGTCAGCGGGATCACGATTCCCGCCGGCGGAAACGCGATGCTCATTTATGAGGCGCAGGCGACGGCGTTCGCACCAATGGGCCCCGGAGCTCAGATCACCAACACCGCAACCCTGACCGGCGCCGGCACCGATATTACCGCGCAGGCGACGGTCCCCGCGCGCAGCGACGCGATGCTGACGGTCAATAAGGCGATCAGCCCGCAGACCGTCACCGGAAACGAGCGGCTGACCTATACGTTTACGATCCTGAATTCCGGCGCCGCAGCGGCGGACGCAGCGGACGCCGTGACGCTGACCGATACGTTTGACCCGGTCCTCTCGGATCTCGCCGTGACGCTCGGCAGCTCCGTCGCGACCCTGTCCGCGGATTACACCTACGATGAGGCCACCGGCGCGTTCGCCACGGTTCCCGGCGTTCTTACCGTGCCTGCCGCGACGTTTGCGCAGACCGCGGAGGGACAGTGGGTCACCACGCCCGGCGTGACGGTCGTGACGGTGGAAGGGACCGTATAAACGCATCAGACCGGTTGCTGATCGAAACGCCGTCGGAGGAACGGGAAAAAATAAAAGGCGCGGCAGAGCTCGTTCCCTGCCGCGCTGATTTCGTTTTTTTGACTCAAAGTGTGAGATTGTCCGTGTTGTAGAAATGGGTGATCTGGATCTCCGTCCGCGTCCCGCGGAAGGGGACCCGCGTGGTCTGGACGCCGACCTGATATTCTCCGCTTTCGTCGGTGTAAACCCGCAGCGTGCTGCCGATGCCCGCCGACTGCGCCCCGTCATAGGTGAAGCCGGCGGCGGTCAGCGCGTCATAATAACTGTTCAACTGCGCGTCGGTCACGTTTTCATAGGTGAAGGTGGGCGGGGTGACGTAATCGTAAGTGCCGGTAAAGAAACCGGAGGCGGTCGAGATCATCGAAAAGCTCGAAGGCGATCTGCCGATGATCGCGCCGAGATCCGGCGTGCCGCTGAAGCCGAAATAATCGCCGCTGCCGGCTTCCGACACCGTCAGACGGAACGTCGCCGACATCTGCGGCGCGTCCGCGACGGTAAAGGTCAGCACGGTCTCGTCCACCGGCTCGTCCGCCCACATGGTGATCAGCATCAGCGGGACGTAGTTCCCGGCGCCGTCCTGCGTGAAGAACCAGCCGGATTTTGAAACGGTGATTTTATCATTCCCGCCGTCGACGGTCAGCTCGCTTTCGGCAAGCGCTTCACCGTCCATTGTGCCGGAGATCATGAGCAGCAGGGACGCGGGCGTATGGGGCCGGACGGCAGCCTGTTCGCCGTCGGTCACAACAAAGCCGGTATAGCGCGGCGCGTCGGGGGCGGAGGAGGCGTTCTGCTCTCTGCCGCCGTCAAAATCCGCAAGGGAGATCGGGTTGATCACCAGCGCGTTTATGTAGGATACCGGGATCGCGAAATTCAGGTTCTGGCCGTCGTTGCTCAC
>CACYHJ010000191.1 GCA_902774165.1 Oscillospiraceae bacterium | reverse complement strand
GATATTCCTTCGGGCGGTTGTGATGGCCGGTAATTAATTCCCCGCGCAGCATATCGAAAAAAATCGGGTCGTCAATGTAATCGTTGTCCCTGCCATATACCGACAAAGCCCATGTGGTGCTGCTGTATTTTGAAATTCCCGCCGTCATCAGCAGACCGCCGTCTTTGAGTACGCGACGCGCCTCCCGCAATGCCGCCGCCCTGTCCTCTTCTTTCTGCATATGGTAAAGCGGCCCCATCAGCAACACGACGTCGGCACTGTTGTCGGGACGGGGCAAATGCCGTGCGTCGGCTGTCTCGGCAGTGAATGTAATCCAATCTTTCATCAAATGCTCCTTGGCATATTTCACCGCGTTTTCCGCCAATTCTAGCAAATGCACCTCATGTCCGTAGCTCGCCAGCCAGCGGGAATACCTGCCGATGCCGCCACCCACATCGTAAATCACCTTGCGGCAGTCGCTGCGATCAAGCGGAAGATATTGAGCAAATATCTCCGTCGTGCGGTAAAACTCCACCTTGCCCAGCCCCCGCTCCAATCGCCCGATTTCCGCGCCATTGTTGTAAAAATCGTAAATTTCATTCCTGTCGTTCATCTTTTTCCCCCTCGCGCGCCACCAATACGCCGTCATGATTTCCCATGATCACATTTTGATAATCAATATCCGAGTGTATCACTTCTTCCCCGCCAGATATTCCTCCCGAAGAATGCCGTAATAGGCCACATCATTGATGCCCTGATTGTTCCAGCCGCGCTGCCGCAGCGTACCCTCGTATTGCAGCCCGCATTTGCGCATGACGTCGCCCGAATGGGGATTGTTCGTGTCGTGGCGGGCTTCCACGCGGCTGAAACCGACCTGCTCGAACAGGAAGGCAATGACCGCGCCGAACGCTTCCGTCATGACGCCCTGATGCCACCAGTTTCTTCCGATACAGTAGCCGACTTCCGCCCAGCCGATCCGCTCGTCCATATCCACCACGCCGATGCTGCCGATGGGCTGTCCGATGGCTTTGAGCTCGATCATCCAGTCGTAACAGTGATTGTTCATGTAATTGTTGATGACGTAGGCAATGTACTGACGGCAGCCATCCACATTCCGGTAGGTCGGCCACGTCAGGAATTTCGTCACCTCTTCGTCCGACGCCCAGTTCCGGTACATCGCCTCCGCGTCGGTTATCTCGAATCTTCTTAAAACCAGCCTGTCCGTTTCCAGTCTCTGCGTTCCGCAGTGATTCATTTATTTTTCCTCCCGCCTAACGTATTCTTTCGTATCAGAATATTTGAATTCCTTTGTACCATGTTGGCACATCGCGTTTGAAATTGCCGTACCATTTCATCTGATGATCGCTCACTTCAAGCGCGGTCTTTATTTCCCGCTGCCCGAATTATACGGACCACGGCAGATGCGAGATCAGGCTTTCGGCGGTATAGAATTTCAGTATTCTCCAGAAATCGTCCGGAACGCTGTTTTCAAAATACCCGTTGATCAGTCCCGTTTCAAAGTATTCGCTGACCATAACGTTCCAGCAAAACGGTTTGAACTCGTCGTAAGGGTCGGCGATCCCGTTTTTGTCGAAGTCGATGATCCCTACATTGCCGTTATTGACAATCATATTCCCGAGGTGATAGTCGCCGTGGCATAATACGAGCGGACGGTCTTTCATGATTTCGTAATGCGTTTGATAATAATCCAGAATCTGATCCTGCATCGGCAGCTTATATTCGCAGGAATTCAGCGCGGCGATCTTCCGCGGCATTTTCTCTAGATAGCGATCCCACCACGTCAGCACCTGCGGCGGGATATCGACGGAATGGAGTTTGCGAAGGCAATTCCCGGCGTCGACGCCGAGCCGGTACGCAGCTTCATCTTTAAGCGCCGCGACCGCGGTTTCGCCGTCTTCGCCTTCAAGATAAGACAACAGCGTATAGACGGCGCTGTCCGCAGTTACGCTGAACTCGATCGGTCGGGAGCAGTTGAGCCCGAGCCGTTCGATTTTTTTTCGATTTTTTGAAGAAGCTCGAATTGACGCTTCTTTTTTTCGTATAAACCGTGATCCGATAACCGGAGGACGTATCTTTCTCCGTCGCCGTTTTCGAGGATGTATTTTTTTCTCCCGCCCATCCTTTTAAAAGCGGAGAAACGGAGACGATCCCGTATTTTCCGCACAGTTGTTCAAAACCCGCAAACATCATTTCATAAACAAAATCTCTCTTTTATCACCTTTGCCGCTTCGGCGGCGGGAAGCCCGGAATTGTCAATACTGATGTAATTTCCAAAGGGGATCTCCCCCTCAAAGCTCACGCAGCGGTAGTTTTTATCGTCGTTCAGCAGAATCTGCTCTGACGTTTCCAGATTCCGTTTTGACGCTTTGTGCTTCAGGCGGTTTTCTGTTTTATTGCGCTGAAAACGAATCTCCTACGGTCATTTTACCGACCGCCGCGTCACCGATCAAAAATAACAGTTTCGTTCGCAGGTCCTTCCCATCCTCTACTGAATTCCGTTGTAAAAAATCGGCTCCGTTGATACGAAGCCGAGTCCATCTGCGACAAAGAACCTATCGGGCTGACAAAACGGCGTCGTATAAAAGGTTCATGGTTCTCGTCATTTTGTCCGCCTCGCTTTCTTATTGCTTTGAAATAGTTTACCATAGATTCCGGAATAAATCAATACATAGCTCACATATTATTATGATCATATGTTTCAAAAAAAACGCGTCCTCCCGGGAAGACGGGTTTGTTCATAAGTGAATTCTTTGTTTATGATTTCACCGTCAGCAGGATTCTGCGTTGAGGATCTCAGACTGCGCGGACTGTTATCCCCTCTCACATCTGAGCGTTTTGATCTCAAACGGGCGGAAGGTCAGGTTCACGCCATCGTCCGGGACGGGGAACATCTCCCCCGGGTCCTCGAGAATGTTTGTCGTACCGGTCTTTGCCACCGGAACGCCGAAGCGGATGTTAGCGGTGGTTTTCGTTCCCTCGCACTCATACAGCCGCAGGATGAAATCGGAGCTGCCGTCTTCGGCGGGCTTGACCGCTTCCGCGATCACGTTCGGTGCGTCGATCACGGCAAAGGAGGCGCGTTCGGCGTTGCCCTGAGCCGCAAAGGCGGGCACGTTGAGCATATAGGCAGGCTGGACCACGGATTCCGCCCGGAATCCGCCGTCGTGCGGGAGCAGCGAATAGGTCATTTCATGATCGCCGCAGTCGCCGGTGTAATCGGGATGGGTGCCGCCCCGGTGAAGCGAGAGCCGCAGGTTGCAGTCCAGCACGCTGACGCCGTATTTGCAGTCGTTCAGGATCGCGGCGCCGAAGCCGGGTTCGCTGACGTCGGTATAATTGCGGTTGCAGACCTCGTATTTCGCCAGCTCGAGGCTGTTGTTCGCGGTTGTGGGACGTTCGATGGAGCCGAATTGGATCTCGCTTCTTGCCCGCGGCGCGGTGATATCAAGATCAAAGCCCGCCTTCAGCAGCCGGTGCGGGCTGTTCCAATGCACCATGGTGTGGAAATCAACCCGCGGTGAATCGGCGTAGCAGACCATATCCTGCGTCAGGGTCGTGCCGTTTTCGATCTCATACTCGGAGCGAAGACGTATCTCAACTCCCCCTTCGGTGACAACGGTTCTGCCCAGGAAGCCGCGCACGGGCTTCAGATTTTCTATCACGTCATGGTCGATATCCCAGTTGTCATACGTCAGCGGCACGTCCTCGCCGAAGAGGAACACATTCAGCGGCGCGCCGTCCGGCTTTCTCAGCTCCCTGCCGGTTCCGAGATCTACAAAAGAAGCAAGATATCCGTCCTCGTCAAAGACGATCTCGGCATAGGGCGTCCTGAGAGTTTTTCCATCATAACTGAAGGGACTTTCTGCATTTATCGGAGTATCGCTGAGTTCTACATGAACGGCGCTGAAACCGGGGATCGTCAGCCCGCCGACTGCCAGAACTTCCCTGCCGGCGACGTCGGTATAACGCTGAGAGGGATAATTCTTCGCCCAGCCCTTTGCGTCAAGCGTGAAAACGTCGTTTCTTGCAAACGAGAGGGTATTGAACGCGGTAACGCCTTCTCCCCCGTCAGACAGGCTGCCGGCATACCGTGCCGCATCCGTGCGGTAATTTCGAAGCACCTCATCCATTTCTTCATGGAACACATCGTATACCGGTTTGATCGCGGTACCCGGCAGGATATCGTGGAACTGATTCTTCAGCAGCGTTTTGAGCCATTTCTCGCTTTCGGGATTGCGCGGCGCGCCGGAGAGGACGTTGAAATACTCCATATCCCGCATCGCGTATTCCACCTTGCGGTTCTTGCGCTTGATCTCGTGCATCTGCGTCAGGGTGCCGCGGTGCAGCTCAAGATACAGCTCGTCATGATAGACCGGCAGGCGGTCCCTGCACTGCTCCAGCTCGCCCATGAAATCACTTGCGGTCATGGAAACGAGCTCCGGCATCCCCTCCATGGAAGAGGAACGCAGGGAGGTTTCGATCATCCCCGGCGTGGGGCCGCCGCCTCCGTCGCCGAAACCGTACGCCATCAGACGCAGATCCGCGGCGTTTTTCTGCTTCAATCCCCGCACGGCGTCGAACCCGGTCCCCACGTCCGGCCAGCAATGGGTCAGATTAAAGTGAGTCAGGACCTCGCTGCCGTCGATTCCCTTCCAGACGAAGGAGTCGAAATGGAATCGGTTGAGTTCGTTCCACGCGATTTTCGTCGTAAAGAAATACTTAACGCCGCTCTGCAGCATGATCTGCGGGATATTCGCGTTATAGCCGAAGGTATCCGGAAGCCAGAAGCTGTCAGAGGTATAATTGAAATTCTCACGGGTAAACTGCTGTCCCTTGAGGAACTGCCGTGCCATCAGCTCGCCGGAGGTGATATTGCAGTCGCATTCTACATAGACGCCGCCGTTCGGCTCCCAGCGGCCCTCGGCGACCCGGCGTTTCATCTCGTCAAAAATCGAAGGATAATACGTTTTCATCCACTCGCCGTGCAGCGCGGAGGACTGGATAAACCGGTAGGAAGGATACTGCTCCATCAGGTGCAGCGCGTTGGCATAGGTGCGGGCGCATTTGCGCACGGTTTCGGCGACGGGCCACAGCCACGCCGTATCCATATGGGAATGCCCGATCATGCCGACCCTGCCGAAGGCGCGGGAGTTCCCGCCGGAAAAGAAGCGCCGGGAGATCGCCAGCGCGTCGCGCACCCCCTGTGCCAACGCCGCCGGCGCGGTATCCTTGGGAAACAGCGGCAGCACGCGGTTGATCTCCAGCAGCGCGTTCTGCGCCTTTGCGGCGGTAAAGCTGTCGCCGCCCAGACGGCGCGCCGCGTTCAGAAGCTCCCGGAGATCGAAAATCAAAGTAAAGATTTCGTCGTTGCGGGTGCAGAGATCCACTCCGCCGAAGGTATGCTCAAAGCCCTGAGTCGGGTCCGGGAAGAAGTAATCGTCGTACGGATCGGTATTCGGATCATAGTGCCCGGCGTAGCATTCAAAGGCCAGCGACAGGGTCTCGCCTTTTTCTACCGTACCGAGGAACTGCCACGCGTGGCTTCCGCCGATCAGATCCCGGTTTTTGCTGTTGATGATGCCCTTCGGGACGCCGTTGAGGAAAAACAGCTGTTCAGCTCCCCCGCAGTCGGAGATTGCGTACAAGGTCTCCCCGTCCAACGCCTCAGGCACCGTGTACTCTCCGACAAGCCACATATTCTGCCACTCGCCGCCCCAGCGGTCGCCCTTCGCAATGGGCGTCAGACCCTCAGGCGGTACCGAGCGCAAATGCTCCCGCGTATAAAACGCCCTTGTATTCTGCAGCTCGCCGACCTTTGTGAAAATCAGTTTTTCATAAATTCTCAGCGCCGCGTTCAGCTTTTCAAAGACGCGGTTGTTCAGGTTTTCGTTATACATTCCAACACCTCCGTTGTGTATAAATATATCATAGTTCATTTCTTACGAGATGTAAAGAGATAATATAATTCATCGGGACTGTTTTCTGTCCCATGAAATTGATTGACATCGTCAGCCGGGCGGTGTATGATATAAAAAATAACGTTCAGGGGAACAAAATGAAGAAATTTCTGAACTATCTGAAAAAAGAGCCGATGCTTCTCGTCGCTGTTTTGGCAGCGGCGGGTTCACTGTTTGTTACACCTCCGTCAAAAGCATTATTGACCGCTATCGATTGGCGCACTCTGGGTACACTTTTTATGATGCTGACAGTACTTGAAGGGTTCAAACAGGAAAACATTTTCCGCCCGATTCTTCATCTCACGGAAAAGATCGGAAGTATGGCCGGTTTGTCGTTATTTCTTGTATTCGGCGTTTATTTTTCGTCGATGTTCGTTACAAATGACGTTTCTCTGATTGTGTTTGTACCCCTTACCATTTTACTGTTTCGGGCCGCAAAAAAAGAGAAATATATCCTTCCGATCATCTCTATGGAAAACATTGCCGCAGTGCGCGGATCGCTTCTCACTCCCTTCGGCAGCCCGCAGAACCTTTTCATCTATGGACAATCCGGCGTTTCCGCATGGGAATTCATTAAATATATGCTGCCTATCTGGGCGATCTCAGGCGTCCTGCTTATCATATTTGTGATATTTCTATTCAGAAAAGATCTCACAGAAAGGACCAGGCTGGAACAGACGGGCATCGCGGGGAAATGGGACCCCGATCGAAAGGTGCAGCGTATTGTATATATCAGCCTGTTTCTATTGGTGCTTGTTGTGATCGTGACCCGCACATCTCTTTGGTATATTGCGGTCGCAATCGTACTAATCGCCGTTCTTTTCACAGACCGGCGTCTTCTGAAAAAAACAGATTACGTTCTCCTTGTAACTTTCTTTTGCTTCTTTGTTTTTTCCTCATCAATTGCCGCAAACAAGGCAATCGGGAACTTTTTACAGAACGTTGTTGCCGGTCGGGAATACGTCTGCAGCATTATTCTCAGTCAGGTAATTTCCAATGTTCCTGCTTCAATTGTATTATATCCTTTTGCAAAAAATATCGGCGCGCTGCTTTACGGTCTTGACAGTGCGGGGCTTGTCTCTCTGATCGGTTCTCTCGCATCGGTGATCAATTACCGAATCTACGTTCGCGAGTATCCCGGCAACGGCGGAAAATTCATCAAAGTCTTCACCTTGATCAGTCTTGCGTTTTTCTTCCTTGCGGTGGCCATCGGTTTTTCATCCGGTAACGGTGTTGTCGTGGCACAGCATTACGGTGCCGGAAGCGAGAAAAAGGTCCGTGCCAATGCATCGGTGGGTATACTTTTTCTGCTCGGTCTCGGTGTGATATGCGCTCTTGTCGGTATGCTTACAGCCCGACCGGCCTACACCTATCTTCTCAACGTTGACAAAAGCATTGTAGATCTTACCGTAAAATACTTCCGCTGGTACTGCATAGGTCTTGTTTTCCAGTTCGGATACAATATTTTCTCGGCTATTCTCCGTGCTGTCGGAGACAGTGCCGCAACGCTGTATTTTCTTCTTATCTCATCCGTACTGAACATCGGTCTTGATCTGCTTTTCGTTGCACATTTCAAAATGGGCGTTACAGGTGCTGCCATTGCAACGGATATTTCGCAGGCTGCATCA
>CACYHJ010000190.1 GCA_902774165.1 Oscillospiraceae bacterium | reverse complement strand
TAAGTACTTCCTCCGGGAGCATGGAAGGCCCAGCTGAAAAATTATATACTCTTGCCATATCTGTTCCTCCAATTTAAATTTCAGATATTATATCACAGGGATGTATAAAAATCAATATTAATATACCGATTTCGTTAAAAATATGAGACGTTCCGCGGAACGTCTCATAAAAACTATTCAAAACAGAGAATATACGTCAGAACAAGCTTGTCCGGCACAAAAAGCGTTTATTTCTCCGCCCAGTCTCTTGCACGTGAAACCGCCTTCTGCCATCCGGCGTAGAATTTTTCCCGGTCGTCTTCGGTGATTTCGGGGAAGAAATTCTTGTCGACCTGACGAAGCGATTCAATCTCTTCCGTTCCGCTCCAGAAACCGACAGCAAGCCCCGCCATAAACGCGGCGCCGAGCCCGGTCGTTTCAACGACCTTCGGCCGGTTGACCGGGCAGCCGGTCATGTTCGCCTGAATCTGCATCATGATATTGCTGACGCTTGCGCCGCCGTCCACGCGAAGCTCTTTGAGCGGAACGTCGGAATCGGCTTTCATTGCGCGCAAAAGATCCGTGAGCTGATAAACGATTCCTTCCAGAACGGCTCTTGCGATATGCGCCCGGTTGGTGCCGCGGGTAATACCGACAATACAGCCTCTGGCATACATATCCCAATAAGGAGCGCCGAGACCGGTGAAGGCCGGAACAAGATAAATTCCGCCCGCGTCGGGAACAGATTCTGCGAGACGGTCGCATTCCGGCGCGTTCTTGATCAGATGAAGCTCGTCGCGCAGCCACTGAATGGTGGATCCGGCGTTGAAGGCGCTGCCCTCGATCGCATAATAGACTTTATCATTGAGGCCCCACGCGACGCCGGTTACGAGGTTATTTTTGGATTTGACGCGTTTTTCCCCGGTGTTCATCAGCAGGAAGCAGCCGGTGCCGTAAGTATTTTTTGCCTGGCCGGATTCAAAGCAGCCCTGGCCGAACAGCGCCGCGGGCTGGTCGCCGATGGCGCCGCAGATCGGGATTCCGGTCAGCGCTTCCAGACCGGGAATACCGTGGGAGGATACAAGGCCGTAAATCTGGCTTGAGGGAACCGGAGTCGGCAGGATCTGCATCGGGATATCGAGCTTTTTGCAGATATACTCATCCCAGCAGAGCTTGTCAACGTCAAACAGCATGGTTCTTGAAGCGTTGGAATAATCGGTAATATGCACCTTACCGCCGGAAAGGTTCCAGATAATCCAGGTTTCTACCGTGCCGAACAGCAGATTTCCCGCGGCAAGGACCTCACGCGCTTTTTCGCTGTGGTCGAGGATCCATTTGATTTTTGTAGCGGAGAAATATGCGTCGACAAGAAGGCCCGTATGCTCAGTGATATAATCACAGAATTCCTTGTCTTCTTTCAGCTTTTCGCACATATCGGCGGTTCTGCGGCACTGCCAGACGATCGCGTTGTAAACCGGCTGACCGGTCGTCTTATCCCAAAGAATCGTGGTTTCACGCTGGTTGGTCACGCCGATGCCGACGATATCTTTCGCCTTGATGCTGCCGTCGATCAGCGTATCCGCAAGGGAACGCATCTGGCTTTTCAGAATATCCATCGGGTCATGCTCAACCCAGCCGGCCTGAGGATAGATCTGAGGAAACTCATACTGTGTTTTGGAAACGATCTCGCCTTTTTTGTTGAAGACGATCGTTCTGGAACTGGTCGTTCCCTGATCAAGCGCAAGGATATATTTGGACATACCGCAAATCTCCAATCTCTGTTTTTGTGTAATATTGTGATAAATTACCTATTCAGTGTACAATATTTAATAAAAAATGTCAAGTCAATTCTATCGGGAATCGCAATACAAAAAAGACGGGAAGCCTTGCGGTTCCCGTCCGATGAACACCGGATTCAGTTTTTCTTCTGCGGGATATCCTGCAGGCCGGCAACGCTGCGCAGCAGGATTCTTGCGTCGGTGGTCGTAATCTTGCCGTCAAAATTCATATCGCCGAAGGGGACGGACGTTTCCGTGACGGGATCAAGCTTTGATGCAATCCGCAGAAGCGCCCTTGCGTCTGATGTCGTGACCCGATTGTCGTCGTTGATATCGCCGAACGCACGCTTTGACCAGTCAAAATTATAATAAATCTCTTCGCTCTCGTAGAGCTCTTTGTTGTTAATCGCTTCCATGTATTGGGAGAGATCATAGTCGAACTCCGACGTGTCAACCTGCAGAATCACTTTGTAATGTGTAAGATATCTCGTCAGATTCCCCTCTTTATCGACCGTACCCTGAATATAACAGTCAACATAGCGAAGCTTTAAGAGATTCTGATCGATTTCCGGCATCAGACTTGATAGCGTCTGATAAAGCTTCACGTCGGAAAACAGATCAAACACCTTTGCCTGCGCCGATTCCGGACCGGGATTGATCGCGTCCTGCAGATAGATCTTGAAATCATAGCTGTCGGAATAACGGGATTTTGTAACAGGATTCTCATTGTAAACGTCCTTCGCTTCCAGCATGGAGACGTAGGGTTTTCCGGCGACGGAGACGGAATAAGTGCTGTCAAGTCCGCGTTCGTGTCGTGACGTGCCGGCATCGGCAAAAAAAGATGTAATTCCGATCGACGCCATCATGGTTTCAACGTTGACGGGGTTTTTCTCTTTGCCGAACAGCAGCTGGAAAATGGATTCCGCAAGCGTGGTTCCCTGCTGAACATAGCCTTCCACAGCGTCCTTGTTATTTCCCGGAAGTCCTTTTTGGGAATTGACCGAATAACCGGGACATTCTGTTTTGATCCGGTTCAGATCTTTATTGACAAGGTCGACAATTGCCTGGCGCCTTGCGAGCTCGGCGTCCGTATACTGCACCTGCTCGAGCGGTGTCTCCGTATAACTCGGCGCGTCGTTCTTTGTTGTGATCAGGTTCAGTATCGTAAAAAACGAGCGTAGCGGATCGTTGCCGAATAAGGATCCGACGTCAAACGACGAGGCGGCCGTTGCCGAAAGCGTAAGTACCCCGGAAAGCAGCACAGCCACGAGGGAAATTAATATTTTTTTAGTTTTACGCATAAAAAATCCCACCTGTTATGAGATGATTCAATCATAGCACAGAAACAACTGCTTGTCAAAGCGTGCGGTATTAAATTTACACGCGGTTAAGAAAGGCTTAATAATTGGATGAGATCATAGGGAGAATGATATCTCCGTACACGCCGAACAGAACGATAATAAGAATAACAAGCACTGCAAGAATCACGCCGTGAATAATAAGATCGGCTTTAAAGAAACGCTTTCTGTCGACGTCGGCCCCGACAAACGCGAGAACCGCGACAACAATCAGACCGAGGATCGGGAAGATCGTCGGCAGAGCGGAGAGAATGATCCAGCCGATGTACGCGCCGATCCCTCTTTTTTTCGCTCTATCCGCAGACATCGCGTTGTCCTGCGCCGCCTGTGTCATCGTCTTGTTTTCGTTTTCCATTTTTTTTAACCTCCGTCATTATAATTTGATGCCGATCGTCAAAATCTCAAACGGTTTATACTCGACCGCATCAGTCTCACAGATTATATCCTCCGTCATGGTGAGCACCGTGACGGTTTTTCCGGGCAAAAACTTGCCCCGGCTTCCGTTCTGCTCGCACAGACGGACAACAATCATCGTCCCGTCTTCGGAGAGCTTGACCGCCTGCAGAAACAGGTCGTCCGGTACCGAAACCGGAAGAATTCCGGCGTCGGCAGGAGAAAGCGGGATGTTGTATTCCAGCGCCTTTTGATTGATCCCGGCGCTGATGTGGTTACCTTCATGAGGATAGATCACATAACAAAAATCGTGAAAACCTTCGTCCGACGTCGGATCCGGCCGGATCGGCGCGCGCAGAAGAGAGAGCGAAATCCTGCGGTCTTTTGCCCCGACCCCGTATTTCCCTTCATTGATCAGGGCGACTCCCCCGCCGGATTCGGAGAAATCACAGTATTTGTGGTGACAGACCTCAAACCGCGCCTGCTGCCAGGACGTATTGCGGTGGGTTGGACGCCGTATATAGCCGGCGGACGTGTCGCAAACAAGCTCCCTTGAGAGAACATTGACGTCAAAGACGGCTTTTGCCAGACGGTGCTTCTCGTGCCAGTTTACAACATTTTCGGTTTCAATTGCACGGGAGCGCCGGAAAAAACGGATAATTTTTTCCCAGCGGCTTCGCCCGGTCCTCAAACGCACAGAAAACTCTGCGCACTCACCGTCGGCACGGACAAAATGAATCGGTTCCTCCACCGTGAGAGGATACTGCACGTCTTCATAATCCGGCAGGATATCCCAGGCGTCGTAATTGCCGGGCTTGTCCGCATACAGGCGCAGCCGGTTGAAATCTCCCGAAACCCATTCGCGTCCCGTCTCCGGCTCTTTCAGACTCAGGAAGCTGCCGTCTTTCTCAAATTCAGCAACGTAGAACGGGGTCGTTACCGTATTGCCAGAAGACACGAACCAGTCGGCGTCCTTCCCGGCGCTGAGGGAAACCGCGCCGAAAGCGGCGTCGGAACAAAAAGCGTATGCGCCCCTGACGCCGTGACGGACAAAGTCTCCCGCTCCGGGAACAAACACCGGCTCCGTTCTCGCGAAGCCGAGCGTATTGAAATATACGCCGTCATTCCCAATGACGTCGTCAAGGTCGGCGTCGATCTCTGCGAGGTCTCTGATCGCGTCCCGATAGACCGGGGTAATATGACTGCCGGGCAGAATATCGTGGAACTGATTGACAAGGAACAGCTTGTAAAGCTTACGAAGCCGTTCGGCAGGATACGCCTCGCCGTTCTGCCGTCTGGCGGCGCAGATCATCTCCGCGTCGCGGAATTTTGATTCCAGCTTCCGGTTGAGACGTTTGAGCTCGGATTTTGTCGTAAAGGTGCCGCGGTGCATTTCAAGATAGAGTTCCCCGTCCCAGACGGCAAGATTTTTGTCACGGGTAAAATTCTTATGCAGGAATTCTTTCCCCGTGACGTGCTCTGTACAAGGCATGACGGAAAGGCGGGCAAAACGGTGCATCAGTTCGATCATTTCTTCCGTACAGCCGCTGCCGCCGTCGCCGTAACCGAACATCTGCATCGTCGCGGTTCCGGTCTCTTTATCCTGAAACGCGTCCCAGTTTTCTTTGACCTGCTCCGCCTCGTTCCATGAAATGAAGTGCGTCGGCGGAACGCAGGCAAACACCTCGCTGCCGTCGATCCCACGCCAGATAAAATTATTGTGCGGAAAACGATTGGTGTCGTTCCAGGTGGACATCTTGTTTGACACGAAATAGTCTACGCCGCTTTTTTTGAGAATCTGCGGCAGGATCCAGCTGTTGCCGAAAACGTCCGGCAGCCAGCAATTGTCAACATCAAAGCCGAAATTCTCCCGGTAAAACATCTGCCCGTAAAGACATTGCCTGATCAGGCTCTCCGCGGAAGGAATGTTGCAGTCCGGCTCCACATACATCGCGCCGACCGGTTCAAAGGTCCCGGCAGCGATTTTTTCTTTCAGTTCTTCAAAAACGTCCGGATGAATGAGGACCGTGCGCAGGTTCTTCTCCACCGTATGAATGCGCCGCCAATAATAAGCGATATCAAGGTGTGAATGCCCTATCAATGCAACGGTTCCGCTGCCCCGGTAAGTTGTATCATTGTAAATATGATCTTCGATGTACTTTGCGGCATTGCAGAGCATTGCGTCAGAAACGTCATCAAAATCAATCAGATCCAGCGCATTGTCAAGCTCCCGGATCGTTTTTGCGGAGAAATCCTCGTCAAAGGCCCCGCTGACCGCCGCTTGATAAAGCAGTTCAAGATCATAAGTCAAGGAAAGCGCCGTCTGATTCAGGATACAGAGTCTGCCGCCTTCAAAGATCTGTCGGCAACCGCGGACGGACAGGGATTCCGGATTTCTTTCATCCTGCAGTGCCTCCTCTTAGTTTGAAAGCTCCTCAACCGCCTCGTACCACTCCAGCAGCTGTTCCTCCAGCTCCTCT
>CACYHJ010000189.1 GCA_902774165.1 Oscillospiraceae bacterium | reverse complement strand
CGTATGCTCTTCAGGAACTGCAGGTGGATCCTGCTAAGGCAGTGATGATCGGTGACCGAGAGAATGATATGGAAGCAGCAAGTCTATTAGGAACAGAGAGCATAGGCGTTCTTTACGGATACGGAAGCAAAGAAGAGTTGGCGAATGCGGGAGCGAAAGTATTTGCCGAAACGCCGATGGATATCTGCCGGATCATTTCGGGATGGGAATAGAAAAAACAGAAAAGAAAAACAATGGAAACAGACTGCCGGTTATGTCCGCGGCATTGCGGTGTTGATAGGAGCCAGAAGACAGGTTTCTGTAAAATGGGAGAGAACCTGAAAGCGGCACGGGCGGCCCTTCATTTTTATGAAGAGCCTTTTTTGTCTGGAGAAAGCGGGAGCGGGGCCGTCTTTTTTTCCCACTGCACGCTGCGCTGCGCCTTCTGCCAGAATGCCGCCATCTCCGAGGACGGAATCGGTCGTGAAGTTTCCCCGGCCGAGCTTTGTGATATTTTCTTTGATCTGAAGGAACAGGGCGCCCACAACATCAACCTGGTTACGCCCTCTCACTTCGTTCCGGGCATCTGCGAATCCATGCTTGTGCTTGACAAGGGCGCCGAAAACGAGACAAAATACTATCAGCCTGTCACATGGATCTTCAACGACGTGAAAAAAGATCTGATTGTCGGAGCGCTGAAATCCCTGTTTTTGTTTTCGTATAAAGACCTGACGGAAACCGGCGTCTACGTCGGCGGCGAGTCCATCAAACTGCTTGAAATGGACGCAGACGGAAAATCCGTGTATAATATTTCCCCGGCGGTCGTCGGGGCTGCAGAGAGCTCTTATGCCGCGATCAGAAGAAACGGCCGGTGGGGAACGGTCGACCACGGCGCGCATATCGTGCCGTTTATCGCCGACCGCATCGGCGAGGAAAACGTCTTTTTCTTCTGCTACGACTGGCGGCTCGGCGCAATCACGCTTGCCGATCAGCTGCGCGGCTTTATTGATGAGGTCCGCGAACAGACCGGCAGCGAAAAGGTCGATATTTATTGCAATTCCTACGGCAGCACGATCACCGCGCAGTATATCGACGGCAACGGCGGCGCTGCGCTGGGCAGAGTTCTGTTCTGCTCCCCGGCATGGTCAGGATCCGAGGTTTTCACAAAGCTTTTCCCCGAAAACAAAAATGATTTTCAGCTGAATCCCGGCCCGATGGCCCGCATCATCCTGCGGCTCGGGATGCATGAAATGTATATCGAATCGCTGCTGAAGCTCGTTCCCGCGCGTATCATCAAAAACGTCGGTTATCCGATGGTGATGGAGCTGATGGACCGTTATCTGATGACTGCGCCAGGAATCTGGTGCCTTTGCAAAACAAAGGATTATGAGGCGATGAAGGCGCGGTTCCTTGATCCCGTGAAAAACGCCGCCGTGATCGAAGAGTGCGACGCGGTGCAGTACGGCGTGATGAGCCATATCCCCGAAACGCTTGCGCGGGCGAAAGCCGACGGCGTGCGCGTCGCTGTTCTGATGGGGAACGGGATCGAGCTCGCGGCGGGCAGCAAGATCAACGGTGACGGCCTTGTGGATGCCGCGGGCGCTGTCGGCGGCGAGGGTACGCCGCTCGGCGAGACTTTCGGCGACGGCCGTACGGGAAAACATATCTCTCCCTCAAACGACCTTGATCTGACGAATGCCTTCCTGCCGGAGAATACCTGGATCGTCCGCGAAATGACCCACGGTCAGAGCTATTGGGATAACGATACGCTGGAGCTGACGATGAAGCTGCTTTTGACGGATGACCTTGACTCGGTGGATTCCGATCCCGCGTTCCCGCAGTTTACGGATTCCCATTGTCCCGGCGACGACCTGTCGATCCGACTGGAGACGCGCGCGGACAATTACCTTCGGCCCGCTGACGGGAAAATCAGGGCGACGCTGCGGAATGATTCTCTCGAACATGAGATTTACGTCACCGGTGTGACCGCGTGCGGCATCCCCTATGCCGTCTCTCCGGTTTCCTGCAAGCTGATGCCTGGCGAATCAAAACAGATCACACTGACGCCCCTGACGAAATCGCTCAGAACGCCCGCAATCGGCAAAATCAATGTGACGTATATCGAAAAAGATTTTATGTCTTTTGCAAAAAGCAGGAGTTTCCATTATACCGCGTTCTGATCAGACGGTCACCTGTGAAATCCCTTGGGCAGGCGGCGCCTTCTATCCTGCCAGAAAATCGTTTCCGTCAAAAAACAGCGAAGCGACGGCAATTCGCCGACCTCGCTGTTTTTTGCGTTCCGTCCGGGAATTTGTTCTGAAAAGCGGTAAGCTTTGTTTCAGAAATCGCTCCGGCAGAACTTATTTCATGCTGTTTTCATAGCTTTCGATCATCTTCTTGACCATCTGGCCGCCGATAGAACCGGCCTGTCTGGACGTAAGATCACCGTTGTCGCCCTGCTTGAGGGTCACGCCGACTTCGCTGGCAGCTTCCATCTTGAAACGATCAAGCGCCGCGCGCGCAGCAGGTACAGCAGCAGAGTTACCCGATCTGGACATATTTTTTCACCTAACCTTTCTGCCGACGAGGAAACCGTTTCGCCGGCGTATGCTGACGGCGATCTGTTCCTTTTCGTCTTGCAGGGTTATTATGTGACGGAATTTCTGCATTATCAATGAAAAAATCTGACAATGAAACGGGTTCGTTTTCCTTTCTGTCAGTTCTGTTCCGCGTCAGGACGAGGAGCGAAACCTTGTCGATCATCCTATAACACAAAACCGAAAGTGTTACAAGAGGAATAAAACATGAAATGTTGCAAAAATATCAAATATATTATCTCTGTGTTAATAATTTTGCAATAAATATCTGTTATAAAAGAATAGTATGGTCAATTAAAATGAGAGGTCATATCTATGAATAAAACAACAAAGCTGTTTCTTGAGATTATCGGGATTGTTCTTGTCGCGGCGATTTTTGTTTCTTACCTTGCGATTCATGGAATGAACAACAAACCGAATTACGCGCAGAAAATCGCGGAGTCTGTATATAACGCCAATAACGGGGGAGTGGTTCAGGCGACCCAGCAGGCGCCGATTGCAGCGGATCCCGCGGTCAATGTCCCCGATCCCAACGTTGTGACCGTTCCGGCGGCGACGGTGCCCGCAGTCACTGCTGCGCAGCCGGCAGCGACGACAGCCGCAGCGGTGCAGACAACCGCAGCGGCGGCGCAGCCGACGAACGCTCCCGCGCCCGAGCAAACGGTGGCTCCGGACGTTCCTACTACGGCGGACGTTACGTCCATGAATAAGGCGCAGATCGTCCAGCTGCTTGCCAGCGCGGTGAATAAGACAAAAGGGTTCAAAGGAAATCTTACGGTTCAGCATACCGAAGCGTTTGATAAAATCAATATTGCCGAGATTACCGGCGGCAGCATTGTCAAAAGCGTTGCCAACAGTCTGATCAGCTCTGTTGTCAAGCCTTCGGATGAAACGCTCTCCTTCTATGACGGCAAAGCGTATAACGGCGAAGGGGAGGCCATGAGCATTCTCCTGCCGCAGAACGGCAGCTTCACGCTGACAGACGCGGGCGTTGCCAACGCAACGATCCAGCGCAGCGGCGACGGCGTGATCGTCGACCTGACGCTTGTATCGGAAACCGTCGGCTTGAACGACACTCCGGCGAACAACGCGGCGGGAATCGGCTATCTGAACGTGGGCGCGCTTGATCTGAGCATGCTTACCGTCACGAAAGCGGACATCACCTATCCCGGCTCGAAGATCCACGCGGAAATCAATGCGGACGGTTATGTCACGAAGGCCGTCTATACAATTGAGCTTCACATCGACGGCGGGGGAAAGGCCGGGCCGATTAACGGCACCGCTGTGATTGACGGCGCGGAAGTGGAAACCTGGATTCTGAATTGGTAACAGATCATATCGTTCAATCGTAATTTCAAATGTCGGCAATGTTGACTCGCCGATAGAACAAACTGCAGCAAACGCCGGGCCGCATTTTCGGTTCCGGCGTTTTTTCGGGAGAAATCGGATGGCGGACAGACTGATTGACTTTCTTGGGGAATACCGAGACCGGATGATCCCCTTTCATATGCCGGGACACAAGAGAAAACAGAACGACTATCTCTCTGTGCTCGGCGGAGCCTATGATATTACGGAATTGCCGGATTCCGACGATCTTCACGCGCCGGAAGGGATTCTTCTGCGTTCGATGGAATACGCGCAAAACGTGTTCGGCGGGAAAGAATTCCTTTGGATGACCGACGGCAGCACCTGCGGGATCCTTGCCGCGGTCTATGCGGTTTGCCCGAGGGGTTCAACGGTTATCGTCGCGCGAAACTGCCATCTCAGCGTTTATAACGCTTTGGAGCTCTGCGATCTGAAACCGGTGTTCGTGCAGCCTGCGGCGGACGAGATTCACGGATTTTGCTCTTCCGTTCCGCCGGAAGAAGCAGAACAGGCGTTTGCCCGGCATCCCGACGCCTGCGCGCTGATCCTGACCAGCCCGACGTATGAGGGCGTGGTCAGCGACCTTCGGTCGTTGGGAGAGATTTCGCGCCGTTACGGTGCGGCGATGGTCGTCGACGCCGCGCATGGGGCCCATTTCGGTTTTCACAGGGCGTTTCCCGATTCTGCCGCCGCGCTGGGTGCGGATATTGTTATCATGAGTCTTCACAAAACGCTGCCTGCGCTGACCGGCGGCGCGGCTGCGATCATCAATAACGATCAGTTTTCCAAGCCTTTTCACAGGGCGCTGGATATCTTTGAGACCTCAAGTCCGTCCTATCCGGTCATGGCGTCCTGCGACGCCTGCGCGCATCTGCTGCATGATCGCGGGGAGGCGCTGTTTGAGGCGTATTGGAATAATCTGACGCAGCTGCGTCATGACGTCCGGGATCTGAAAACGATCCGGCTTTTACGACAAGAGGATATTGCGGACGCGTTTGATTTTGACCCGGGGAAGCTGCTGATTCAAAGCGATTCCTTTACCGGCAGGGAACTGTATGAAAAGCTGCGTTCCCGCGGGATCGAGCCGGAAATGGCGGGATTTCATCATGTGCTTGCAATGACGTCCGTCCTGGATGAAGCAAAAGATTTCCGCGCGCTTGCCGGCGCGCTGCGGGAGCTTGATTCCCTGGAAGGTCCGCAACGGCAAACGCCCCGGATTCCGATGCCGCTGCCCAAAGTCGTATGCTCGGCTTATACAGCGTCTCACGGTGCGCGCAGGGCGATTCCGATCGCGGAAGCCGAAGGGGCGGTGTGCGGCGAGTACGTATACGCCTATCCGCCCGGCGTCCCGGCGCTGATCCCGGGGGAGCGGATCCCGGCGGGATTCTGCGATTATTATCACGCATCAGGAAACGCTCAGATCCGGCTGCGTTTCTCCGAGACCGGAGATAATAACCGGATTTCGGTCTGCGAAGCGTGAGTCGCGCCCGACGCATTTCCGGTTTTTATGTTTTAATTCCCGTTCTTTCATTGACTTTTTACAAAAATATCATATAATAGATATATGGCAACACCGCACAAATACGAATGCGCGTCTTGCTTGATCTTTGTTCCGTCATCTTGCACAGATTCTCCTTGACAACCGTCAGGTTGCCTGCGGAG
>CACYHJ010000188.1 GCA_902774165.1 Oscillospiraceae bacterium | reverse complement strand
CTTGCCGTCGGCGGCGGAGCCGTAAGCGATCACCTCGCCGTAGGCGGAGGGATTTTTCCAGTAGTCCGCGGAGCTGTACGGCAGCTCGATGCCGAAATGGGCAAAGACGAAATGCGCAAAGCCCGAGCAGTCGAACGTGGTGGGGCCGTGGGTATTGCGCACATATTTATATCCGATAAACTGCCTTGCGTAGGCGACGATATCCGCGCCGGAGACGCCGACCGCCCTGCCGGGCAGCGCGGCGGCGACGCTGAACAGGATCAGCACCGCGGCAAACAGAGAGACGATGCGGTTTTTTATCATAAACAGGTCACTTCACCTTGAAAACAACATTATTCACATTATTCTATCACACATCGCCGAAAAAAACAAGCCCCCGGTTTTTTCCGACAAACGGACCGGGACCGGAACAAAAGCAAAACAATATGATCCAAACAGCGTTGTTTCAATTTAACTTCAATTTTCGGCGATATAATGAATAAAAATCAAGTTTCGGCGGTCTTTCATTGACTTGATTTTTCAAATATGTTATAAAATAGATACATTGAAAGGAATATAAAGGCGGTGAGAACCATGAGGATCTTATTCGCGGCGCCGGACCGGGATCTGCTTTCCGGCTACCGGCTGCTGCTGGAGGACTGCGGGCACGAAACGGCGACCGCTTTTGACGGGACCGGCGCGGTTTCGAAGCTTGCGAACGGCACGTTCGATCTGGCGATTCTCGACCGGGATCTTCCGAGGGTCGACGCCGGCAGGATCGTCGCGATGCTCAACGAACAGGGCGTTCCGGTCATTCTGCTGACCAAAGCAAGGCTTCACGCCGCGCAGCTGCTCGAACCCGCGCTCGCCAACGACTACCTGACTTACCCGTTCCTTCCCGCGGAGCTGACGGCGGCGATCGACGAAACAGCGCGGAAAGCCGGAAGCGGGGAAATGTTTACCGCCGGGGATCTCACGGTGGACGTCCCGGGCTTTACCCTGGGCGGCAGCGTCCGCCTGACCGGCGCGGAGATCGACATTCTCGCGGCGCTGAACCGCGGCGAGACGCCGCAGACGCGGCATATGAGCGTCTATATCGCCGCGCTGAACAATAAATTCGAACGGCTCAACCGGTCCCAGAGGATCGGATTTCTCCCGAATGAGGGATACAGGATGGTGATGAACCGTGAACAGTAAAATCAGAAACCGGTTTGTCCTGTGGGCAACCGCCGCGATCCTCGTCTTTCTGACGGTGATCCTCTCCGTCATCAACGGCGTCAACTTCACCATGGCGGCCGACGACGCCGACCGGCTGACACAGCGGATCGCGGAAGGCAGCGGGCTGTTCTCACCGGACGGCCCCGATGCGCAGAGCGGATTCCCGGCGCAGACGGCAGCCCCGGCGAACGGCAGGTTCGGTCCCATGGGGCCGGACTCCCCGGAGGCGAGATTCTCGCTGCGGTATTTCACCGTACGGCTCTCCCCCGACGGCAGCGCGGAACTGATCGCCTATAACATCGCGGCGGTCGGCGAGGACGACGCGGTCCGGTGGGCGCAGAAAATCAGCGGCGACGATACCGGCTGGACGAAGGGAACCTACCGCTACCGCGTCTATGAAAAGAACGGCAGCCGGTTCGTCACCGTGATCGACCAGGGACGGGAGCTTCTCCCCTCTTACCGCATCCTGCTGATCTCCGTGATCGGCGGCGCGGCGGGGACGCTGATCAGCTTCTTCCTTCTTCTCGCGCTCGGCAAACGCCTGTTCCGGCCGCTGGAGGAAGCGGACCGGAAGCAGAAACAGTTTATCCGCGACGCGGAAAGCGAGTTCAAGATCCCGCTGACGGTCATCAGCGCCAACACGGAGATGATCGAGCGCAGCGCCGGGCAGACCCCGCAGACCGAGTCCATCAACCGGCAGGTACGCAAAATGACGGCGCTGGTGCGGAAGATCTCGGCGCTCGCGATCTATGAGGATCCGCAGGACGCAAGGGCGTCGGTCGCGCTGTCCGACCTTCTGACCGCCCAGATCGACCGGGAGGGAGAACGGTTCCGGGCGCGGAACATCGCCGTTTCAACGGAAATCGCGCCGGGCGTCACGATCAACGGGAACGCCGAAGCGATGCGGGAGATCTGCCGGCAGCTGACGGACAACAGTGTGAAATTCGCAAAATCCAAAGCGAAGTTCACCCTGACGGGCGACAACGATCGGATCACCCTTTGCGCGTCCAACGACACGGATCTGCCCGACGGCAGCGTCGACCAGGTTTTCGATCGGTTCGTCAGGCTGAAAAACGCGGAGGCTGCGGAAGGCGACGGGCTGGGCCTGGCGTTCGTCAAAGACGCGGTGAAAGCCCACAACGGCAGGACGGAAGCAAAGGTCACGGGCGGAGAATTCATACTGAAGATCCGCTTTTAAGCAATTAAAACGATAACGGGAGGTGAAGCAGATGCAGACGGTAGCGAATCCCATCGTGGTAATGAAACGATATGAGCTGAAATACATTCTGTCCCCGGCGCAGACGGATTTTTTCCGGGAGAAGGTTCAGGGGCATATGCAGGTCGACAAATTCGGTCTGACGAGCATCGCGTCGCTCTATTATGACACGCCGGATTACCGTCTGATCCGAGCCTCCCTTGAAAAACCGCCCTTCAAGGAAAAGATCCGCCTCAGGTCCTACGGGATCGCGACGGACGACTCCCCCGTGTTCCTCGAGCTGAAACGCAAGGCCGAGGGGATCGTCTACAAGCGCCGGGTACAGTCCACCGTTCCTCTGGTGGAGAAATTTTTCGCCGGCGAGGGCGAGATCTGCGCGGGCGGGCAGATCAACCGGGAGCTGACCTATTTCCGGGATTTCTACGGCGTGCTGGTCCCCTCCTGCCTGATCATCTACGACCGGACGGCGTATTATGAGCCGGAGGGCGACCTTCGCCTGACCATCGACGGCAACCCGCGCTATCGGGCGGACGATCTCGACCTTCGCGTCTCAATGGAAGGCGCTTCGCTGCTGCCGGAAGGATATTCGATCCTCGAGGTCAAAGTGCCGGAAGCCATGCCCCTGTGGCTCACGGCGATCCTCTCGGAAGGCAGGATCTATAAAACCAGTTTTTCAAAATACGGGGAGGCGTACCGGCAGCAGCTCAGCCGGCTGCCGATCCCCGGCATCCAAACCATGCGATAAACCGAGTCGCGCCGGATCACGGCTAAAGAAAGGAACGTGTTATTATGTTTGACTCCATTTATTCCGCGGAACTGACCGCACAGCAGTTTTTCATCATGGCGGCGGTGGCCCTTGTCTCGGGATTTCTGTATTCCTGGGTCATGTCCTACCGGATCCGCTCCACGACACGGTTTTTCCTTGTGATGTCGCTTCTGCCTCTGATGGTATCCGCCGTGATCACCTTCGTCAACGGCAACATCGGCGCCGGCGTCGCCATCGGCGGCGCGTTCGGGCTGATCCGGTTCCGCTCCGCTCAGGGCAGCGCGGATGAGCTTGCCGCGATCCTGATTGCCATGGCCGCGGGCTTCGCCTTCGGCATGGGATACATCGGCTACGGCGTGATTTTGCTGATCGGCCTTTCGGTGATCTACTTCCTGCTGGCGCTGCTGCCGGTCTTCGAACATAAAAGCATGGCGGAGGATAAGCTGCTGCGCATCACGATTTCGGAATCGCTCGATTACACCGACGTTTTCACCGACACCTTCCGGCACTATCTGAAGGAATGGGAGAACGCGGGCGTCAAGACCACCGGCATGGGGTCGATGTTCCGGCTTTCGTTCAAGATCCGCATGAAGGATGAGCGGGAAGAAAAAGCCTTCATCGACGAGCTGCGCACGAAAAACGGCAATCTGGAGATCGCGATCCTCCCCTATTCGGAAAAACAGAATCAGCTTTGATCCGTTCCCCGGCCCGGGAAATGTTGATCCATCCGTTTTATGATATCAGACAGGAGGCGACTATCATGTTAAAGCGTTTTACCGCCGTGATACTTTCCCTCGCGATGACCGCGTTCCTCGCGTCCTGCGCGGGCGGAAATCAGAGCGGCAACGGCACAACAGACCTTTCCGGCAGCGCCGAAACCACGGCGGCCGCGGCTGGGACACAGGAAGAATATTTCGCCGACGGCGATTATAAAGACGTGACGGGCGAGACGCCCAACGCAGAGATCACCCTTTCCGGCGGGGAAGGAACGATTTCCGACACGACCAGAGGGTCGTCCGGCGCGACTGTCACGATCACGTCCAAAGGGATCTACCGCGTCACCGGCGAATCGGAGAACGTGACGATTCTGGTGAACGATGAAACCGAATCCGGCAATATCTATCTCGTGCTCGACGGCGTCACAATGACCAACGACGCGTCGCCCTGCATCCTTGTTGAAAAGGCCGACAAGGTGATCCTTCAGACCGTGGGAGAAACCGCTCTGACCTGCACCGTTGCGGACGACAGCGCCGCCGAGGACGGCGCGGTCTACGCGAAAGACGATCTCACGATCAACGGCTCCGGCGCGCTGACGGTAAATTCCTCCCTGCACGGCGTGGTCTGCAAGGATGATCTGAGGCTGACCGGCGGAAAGATCAGTATCACCGCGGAAAACATCGGGCTGAAATCCGGCGGCTCGGTACGGGTCGGCGGCGGCGAGATCACCGTCAGCGCCGGGCACGACGGCGTTCAGGCGACCAACAATGACGGCACCGGGTATTTCCACATCGCGGACGGCGTTCTGACGGTCGACGCGGGCTACGACGGCATTTGTGCGGATACGGGCTTCTCGTCTCAGGACGGTGAGATCAGCATCACCGCCGGCGGCGGTTCCGACAACGCGAAAGACAGCGATATTTCCCAGAAGGGAATCAAATGCATGGAGCTTGCGGTCAGCGGCGGCGCGATCACCGTATCATCCGCGGACGACGCGATCCATTGTGAAAACGCGGCGGTCAGCGGCGGCAGCCTGACGCTCTCCTCCTCCGACGACGGCATTCACGCGAATTCCGCCCTCGCGATCAGCGGCGGCGACGTCAGCGTGACCAAATCCTATGAAGGCATCGAAGCTCAAACCATCGCCGTTGCGGGCGGCAATATCAGCGTATACGCCGGCGACGACGGCGTCAACGCGGCGGGCGGCTCAGACTCCGCCTCCACCGAAGACACCCCATGGTCGGCAGAGTCTTCCGCGTCCGGTTCGTTTACCGTCAGCGGCGGCACGATTTATGTAAACGCGAACGGCGACGGTCTGGATTCCAACGGGTCTCTGATCATCAGCGGCGGCACGGTCATCGTGGAAGGCCCGACCGACAACGGCAACGGCGCGCTGGACAAAGGCGACGGCAGCGGATGCGTGGCCCAGATCACCGGCGGAACGGTGCTGGCGCTGGGTTCCGCGGGCATGGCGGTCAATTTCGATTCCGGCTCCCAGTGCTCCGCGCTGGTCGCGATCTCCGTCAGCGCGGGCGATACCGTCAGCGTCGACGACGGCTCGGGCTTTACGTTCACCGCGACAAAGAGCTTTTCCTGCGCGGTCTATTCCTCCCCGTCGCTGCGGCAGGGCGAAAGCTACACGCTCACGGCGGGCAGCGTCTGCGTGTACTACTCGCTGGATTTAGAGGATAAAACAGGGGTAATCAATAAATCATACGCATCATAACCAATCAATCGGACGGCGCAATTCCGCGCCGTCCGGTATTTTTTATCCTCTCCGGGGAATCATAATCACGATCAAATATCAATACCATGACGGGGAGGAACATGATGAAACTCACGGGACTGAATATCGTCATCACCGGCGCGTCCAGCGGGATCGGGCTGGCGGTGCTGAATCTTCTGGCAAAGGAGAAAACCAACCGGATCCTCGCGGTCGCCCGCAACGCGGTGCAGCTGCTGGCGTATTACGCGGAAAACGTCGAGCCCTTCGACGCGGATATCGGATCGGAGGAAGGCGTGCGCTCCGTGTTCCGCGAAGCGGACAACGTGTTCCACGGGCAGAAGATCGATCTGTTTTACGCCAACGCCGGCTTCGCATACTATGAGGAATTCGATTACACGGACGTCGGACGGATCGAGGACCTGTTCCGGACAAACACCTTCTCCCCGATGATTACCTACGCGAAATATCTGGAGCACCTCGACGGCAGAGAAGGGACCCTTGCCTTCACCGTCAGCGGGATCGGGCTGATCGCCCTGCCGGGATACGCGGTGTATTCCGCCAGCAAATTCGCGCTGGACGGCTTTCAGCAGGCCGTCCGGCTGGAGAAGCCCGACAGCCTGACTCTGGTCTGCCTCTACCCCATCGCCACGGATACGCCGTTCTTCCGGAAAGCAAGCCCCTATCCGTTCAAAAAACCGTTCCCGGTACAGCGGCCGGAAACGGTTGCGAAAAAAATGGTCGAAGGACTGGCAAAGGGGAAGGACCACGTCTCCCCCAGCGCCGCGTTCAGCGCGTTTCGGTATCTGTCGACCGCGATCCATCCGCTGCGGTCTCTGTACTGGGCGGAGGAGACGGCGAAATTCCGGCGGTTCAAAAAGACCGTCGGACGGATCCGGGGCTTACTCTGAGATCAACAGCTCGGGCGGGATCCTTTTCTCTTTGAAGTAAAACTCCCTGTCATGATCCCCGATCTCCCGCAGAACGCGGCAGGGGTTTCCCACTGCGACCACGTTCGCGGGGACGTCCTTTGTGACGACCGTTCCGGCGCCGATGACCGTGTTGGAACCGATGGTGACGCCGGGCAGGATGATCGCGCCCGCGCCGATCCAGACATTGTCGCCGATCCTGACCGGACGGCCGTATTCGTACGCTGCACGGCGCGCCGCGGGATGGATCGGATGTCCGGCAGTGATGATCTGCACGTGCGGCCCGAGCATCACATGATTCCCGAT
>CACYHJ010000187.1 GCA_902774165.1 Oscillospiraceae bacterium | reverse complement strand
TTACCGCTGCGAATCGCAAGCGGAACGCGTCGTTGTGCCGATCGTACAATAAACGAACGGAAACTTTGTGACAGCTGCGAAACAGGGGGATATTGCCGTCGCAACCGGCATAACCGTCACAACGTCACAGACAAAAAGAAAAATACCGTTGTGCGAGGAATAACCGCATTTTTCAATTGAACTCCGATCTGCACGATATCAGTACGGATTTTTGTATATCTCAGCTGTTATAATGATTCCAGGTTGACAAAAGATTTCGTGTACAGTAGATATATCAACTGATCGAGATTTGAGGGGGAAAACTCAGATGAAACTATTTAATGACTACAGTAAACATATCCGCAGCACGCCCAAAGAAATCTGCCGTGAGTATTTTTTGCCGATGATTGCGGAATTCGGAATTTTGGTTCTTTGTATTATTCCGCTCTATCTGTTCAGAGGACTCGGCCCATTGATTCAGCAGCCGTCTTCGGTCGGCGAGGATCTGACCAGCCCGACTGCGGGAAGACTGGCGTACGGGTTGATCGCGCTGGTGCTGTGGTTCGTTTTTTCTTGGGCTGCGTCGAATGCAGCAAAGAAAGACAAGCATTATACTTCGTCGTTGCTTGGATTTGCCGCGGGAATTCTGCTTTGGCAGTTTATCGGCGAAATATCCTGGCATTATTCGATTGGCGGCGTTCATTTTGTTCCGTTTGAAAGCGTAACCACTTTCCCGGTTGCCTGTCTGTATATCCTGTTGCTGATCTATGGCAAAAAGCACCACAGCTTCGACTGGGGAATCTGGTGTATGCTTCTCTCGTTTGCATTTAACTGGATGGGACATTACGTGATGGAAGGAACGTATCCGTTTGTCGCATCCTATGTAGATCAGCACATATGGTATGTCTGCGCATCTTTGGTTTCGGGCATCTGCGGATTTGTTTACAGCATCATATTCCTGCTGTTCCGTGTCAAAACCAGACGGGGCAGGATCCTTGCGTCCATGCTGACTTATATTTCAATCGGTGTGATTGCGTTCGGATTGATCGAGGGATAACAATGCCACATCCGGGAAGATCACTGCGGGATTTGCTCTGAAAATTTCGGTTTGTCTCTCTGATCGAAAAACCGGAAATGCCGGCTACAAGCAATTTGCTATCCTGATGTGAATCAGCATTCGCTTAGAATACGGTATTACACTGTAAAGATATAAAAAATCGTTATGCCGCTTGTTTTCCGGCGGCGCCTGTGCTATAATATCAAACAAAATCAAAGGGAGTGTATTTGTATGAAAACTTTTAAAAAAGCTTTGGCAGTTCTGCTGTCTGTTCTTTTGCTGATGTCGATCGGTTCGACAGCGTTGGCGGCAAACGAGACAAAGATCGAAACGCTGGACAACTCCGCCATTGACAACACCATGTGGATGATAGCCGGCGGAGAAGATGAGTTGTATATTTATCCGAGACCGGACGACGCGAAGGATCAGTTTGATATCTTCACCGCGGAGATCTCAAGCAGCGATGAAAGCGTGCTCGGCGTCCGTCCCGGCAAGCGCGATACCTATGAGTACGGCTACGTTATACTCACAGGAATACGTGCCGGCAGCGCAGTCGTAACAGTCACCGATCCCGGCTCGGGCGCCTCTTGCAGCGTCAAGGTGACCGTTCTGCCGCAGTATCTGCAAGGTGTAATGAGCCTGCTGGTGGCCCTGCAGACCATTCTGGCCAATATACGCATCGCCCTCTCTTCGCTGTTTAGGCGCTGAGAATCGAATGTAATGTAATCCCCGTTATATGCCAACGGGTACCGCAAGGGAAAAAACTGCCCCGCATAAACAAAGAATACGCCGACGGGAGAGTCGAACTCTCTCATCGGCGTATTCTTTTATATTTCATTCAGATCAACGACTGAATGCGCGGATTCCGGCGAGATTTCTTCCGATTGGAGAAAGTACCCGCAGAAAAAAACGCGCGATACAGGGGAAATGTCGCCCTTTCAGAGCGGATCGGACGGGCTTCGCTGCTCTTTTATTGTCTTGAATGATTACGCATCCTTTTTATCCATCTCCGGGAACTTGAGGAACAGACCGATCACCGAGGCGAGGATCATTGCGATCGCCGGAAATACACAGAGAAGAACTCTGGCGGCCATCGCGGGATTTTCGCCGGGCTCGTCGCCGCTGACGAAGCCGAAATAGCTTGACGCGAAATAGAACGCCATAGAGGTGTAAAGACCGTTGAGGCGGTTCATTACGCCCATGAGCGAGTTCATGATCCCCTCCCGTTTGATCCCGTGCTTCGCGTAGTCGTCGTCAACGATCTTTGCGCCGATGCAGTCCATGGTCGTAAGGCATGCGCCGACGCCGAAGCCGACAAAGCACGCGCAGATGATCGCCGGCACAAGGCTTTTGACGAAATAGAGGGGAATAAAGCTGACCGCCATGATCATAAGACCCGTTCTCCAGACCTTCATAACGGTCCATTTCTTCACGATCCGCGACCAGAAGAGGATGCCTGCGACCGCAACCACAAGCACCACGCCGAGCATAACGGTCGTCATATTGCCGCCGAGATTGAGCGTGTATTTGACAAAGAACGAAACCGCCTGAGAAACAAGTGAGAACGCCGCGGAATAGAACGCGCCGGCGAGACCGAAGATCCAGAATTTCGGGTTTTTCAGCAAGGCGACGATGCTGCTGACAAGTCCGGGTTTTTCGCTCGATTCGATCACTTCGTTGTTCTCACGGCAGCCCCAGAAGCAATACATCATCACGGCAACGGCAACCGCGCCGTAGATCAGGGACGTGAGTCTGTATCCGAGCGCCCCGGCCACGGTCGGCGTAAGCGCAATACTGATCGCCATGGCGAAGAGCTGGCAGATCTGACGGAAGCCGTTGACCCTGGCTCTCTCTTCGTCGCTTCTGAAAAGCTCGGGGAAAAGCGCTCCGTAGTTGGCGTTCACAAGCGAATCAAGCGTGCCCGTGAGAATGTACATCAGGAGCATATAGATAAAGAGCATGCCCTCTTCGCGCTGCACGAACGCAGGGACGTTATAGAACAGAATAAAGAACAGCACGAGCAGGGGAGTGCCGATCAGCAGCCAGGGACGTCTTCTGCCCCATTTCGTTCTCGTGCGGTCCGAAAGAAAACCGTAAACGGGGTTGTCGATCGCGTCAACGAACGTGTAAATAAAGAGAACGAGCGAATACTTCTTCATGTCCAGCCCGAGCATATCCACATAATAGATCGCCGCAAAGGATTTGAACATATTGATGGGGATGGAAGTGCCGAACATCGCGAAACCGTACCTTGCCGGTTTTACGGTTTTTGCAAGTGAGTTTTTCGGTGCCATTATTTCTCCTCCTGCTCAAAATAGATCGGGTTTGATACTGCGCGGATTTTTCTGCCGTTCTTTCTGTAAACCTTGACATACGCGAATTTTGTCTTTTCGATTTTCACCGCGTTTTCTTTTATTTCTCTTTCGCCCCGGTCCGTGACAAGAACCGTTTTTACCGGATAGTCGCTTCTGACGTCGACCTCAAGTCCGGTTCCGGAGTCATACGCGGCTGTATCGCCCATACGGGATCCGCCGTATTTCAGCAAGATGCGGGGACCGTTTACGGATTCCGAAACGAAGCAGTGTCCCTGCCGGATGCTGCCGAGCAGAGATCCCGCGCTCTGATCCGGAGCGTAGACTCCCGTTACGGGGTTTGCGAATTTCACCGGAAACCCCGGCTTATGGAAATCGCTGCCGCCGACCGCCGGGAGCTTCCTGCCGGTCTTAAGAAGCGCGGTCCAGAAATCGATGCCCCGGATATTCGTCGGGCGCATCGGTCCGTTCCAGATCTCAACCATTTCAAAAGCATCGTCGTCGCCCCACAGATACGGGCAGAAGCTGCATCTCGGGTGATTGACCGAGATCACCGCGCCGAGGGAACGGGCGTGAGAAATGACCGCATTCATTTCCTCTTTACTGTTGGCGATGAACGAATCGCCGAAGGGAGCGGGCACGCCGAAGAAATTCATATGGCCGTTGTAGTGGGTCCACTCAACCGCGGGGATGAACGTAACGCCGTTGACCGAAGGCAGATGCAGGTTCTCGGCATAATTGTTGTGATTGGCAAGCGCGACAAAATCAAGCCCGCTTTTCTTTGCGAGGCCGCCGATCTCCGAAGCGTCGAACACACCGTCGGAAGCCCGGGTGTGAATATGAAGGTCTCCGAAAAACAGTCTTTCCCCCGCAAACTCAAAACGGATATTGTATGTAACGCTCACGCCTTTGTCCTGAACGTGATAGGCTCCGGCAAGGATCCCCCATCTGCCGGGACGGATTTTTTGCGTAAGGTATCCGTCGGACGAAGTGAATTCGCCGACGCTGATTTCGCTGTGCGCGCTTCCCGACCAGCCGAGGAACTTTCCGGTCTCGTCCGAAAGCCCGATGTCAATACAGTTCGACGGTTTCAGATCGGAGAAAACGCCTTTTGTCGGGCGGTGATAATCATAGCTCACGGTGATTTTTATTACGTTCTCGGGTACGTCGAACGGGATCGTGAAATACTGTCCTTCCCGTTCTTTTTCGATAAAATACCCGATCGTCAGCACACTCTGTAATTCTGCGCCGTTCAAAAAAATCACCTCCGCGAATTCCGGTCCGTCTGTTTTTATAATACACAGAATCGAAACAAAAAGCAATGGAGCACAGAGAGAAAGAGAAAATAATGTGAATAAGATTTCATACCTATTCCATATATCTGTCTTTTTATAATTTTATATAAAAATAAGAAGGCGTTCTCAAATGCCGTTGAACCGAAGAAGCGCGTTTTGCAGATTCGGGGCGAAAAACGGCGCGCCGCCGAAGAAAGCTCCTTCGGCGGCGCGGTAAAGCAGCTGCTCCGGCTGCGTTTATTTCAGCGTGATATCAACGCGGTTCGGCAAGTCGGCGGAGCCGTCGTAAGAATACCCGATCCGTTCCGCGATGCCGTTCAGCAGTGTCAGGGACAGACCGTCGCCGTCCTCGCGCGGATCGAAGCTTTCGCCGGCGTATTCCGCAGCGATATCAACGGACTGTCCGTCGGGCGCGTACTCCACCGTGACGCGAACGTCCGGAGACTCGTATTTCGCGAACAGGATCTGCTGAACGAGCTCCTCAACGGCGAGACTTATGCGGTATTTTTTCTTCGGGTCGATGTCGTTCTGCAGGCAATACCGGTCGATCTCGGTTCCCGCGCCGATAAAATCGAAATCTCTGCTGTCGATCCGCAGCTCCAGCACCTTGAGCCGGCGGATAAACCGTCTTGTCCGCTCTTTCTGCGGGTGATCGAAGATCTGCTCCGGCGTGCCGTCGTCGTAGATCCCGCCCTCATCCATATAGAACACACGGTTGCAGATCGACTTTGCGAAATTCATTTCGTGCGTCACGATCATCATCGTCTTGCCGCTTTTCGCAAGATCCCGGATGACGGCCTGCACCTCTCCCACCATGGTGGGGTCAAGGGCGCTCGTCGGCTCGTCAAGCAGTATCACGTCCGGGTCCATGGCGAGCGTTCTTGCGATGGCGACGCGCTGCTTCTGCCCGCCCGAGAGCTGCTCCGGATACTGCAGCTCCCGCCCGGCAAGGCCGACGCGCCGGAGCAACGCGATCCCCGTGTCGTACGCCTCCTGTTTTGACTTTTTCAGAATGTCCATCTGGGCTATCATCAGATTTTCGATCACG